>NZ_LAVM01000038.1:0-56481 GCF_001083815.1 Nocardiopsis sp. SBT366
ACGAGAGCCGTTGGCCGTCCGCAAGGTCCCAGCCCGGGTGAAGCCCAGCCGCCCCGCGTCCAGCCCCGCCCAGGCCCCCGTTCCCGCACCGGCCAACGCCACCCTCGCGGCACCCGGGCCTGCCAGCGCGCGGGTGCGGGCTCGGGGGCGTTGGCCGGTGCGGGAACGGTGGCCTGGGCGGGGGTGGCCGTGGGGAGGCCGGACTCCACCCGGGCTGGGACCTTCTGGAAGACCACACGCTCTCCTTCCGCGCGGTGCCCGGCGCGGACCCTGGCGTGAACGCGGAGAACACGCGCGAGCACGCTGAGCGAGCGCTCATGGGATGCACCGAGCGCACGCCGAACGGGCCCGTCGACCGGACGTCATTGGGGATGGGCGGTCACGAGGGGTGCGACCGTGAGGGGGGCGGGGCGGGCGCCCCACTGGCGGCCGAGCGCCCGCCTACCTCGGCAAGAACGGCCGCCTAGCGGTCGCCGTAGTTGTAGAGGGTTTCGTTCACCGGTTCCGCGGTCGCGGTGGACTCGGTGGCGAGGTTGGTGGCCACCACGGTGGCACCGCCCGCCAGAGCCGCGCCGATCACGCAGGCGGCGATTACCTTGATCACTTGGGGATCTCCTTCCGCGCGCCCCGCTCCGATCGTGGTTGGGGACGCTGGAACCCGAGACTAGAACCTGATCTAGCCATAGACCAGATGATTGCCCCAACTGTAACTAACCCGCTGGTAACTTCCAACCCCGACAAAGGGTCTTTGTCCGCACTGATGTGCTGGTCATCCACTTCCAGAAGGGTCAGATCCGCACCCTCGACCACCGGGGACAGGGACTCCGCACCAGACCAGAACCGGTTATCGACGGGTGCCGAGACGACCACGTGGCGGACCCCGAGGCCGCCCAGTCGCTCCGCCAGTGCGTCGGGGTCGGACAACCACCGGTCCGAGGGCAGGCCGGTCGCGGGGTCGGGTTCGAGCAGGCGCGCGACCTCCCTGGCCCGCGTGTCCTCACCGGTCACCACGACCCGGCCGCCGTCGGGGGTGCCCACGCTGAGGTCGTCGTTCCAGATCGCGCGCCGGTCGAACAGCTTGGTCGCCGGGTCGAGCGCGACCACCGGTTCGCCGGACCACTCCAGGCCCCGGTAGGCGCTCCAGGGCAGGACCAGCACCGCTCCCGGCCGGTCGTCGGCGGCCACCGCCTCCTGGGCCGCCAGCCACTCCCGCGGGTACTCCACGGGCGCCAGCCGTCCTCCCGCTCCCCACAGCAGGCCCGGCAGCACCACCACGGGCGCCAGCACCACCAGCACCGTGCCCACCACTCGCCACAGTGGGATCTCGGGACCACGGTGGCCCTCTCTCGTCACCGTCCGGGCAGTCGCTCCCCCAAGGTCACGTCCGGACCGGCCCCCTTCACCCGGACCACCACGGCCCCGCGAGCCCTGTGAACCGTCACCCCCCGCACGGGCGGGGTCCCCTTCCTCGGCTGCCCGCCCAACCGATCCTCCGCCACCCGGACCACCATGGCCCCGCAGGCCCCGCAGGCCCCGTGAGTCCCGCAGGCCCCGTGAGTCCCGCCCTTCGCCAACAGGCAGGGCGCGCAGCAGCCACAGCACCGCGGCGCCCGCCCCCAGAGCCTGCACCAGGGCCAGGGGCGCCAGGTACAGCTGACCGTCCCGGAGCGGACCGAACCCCGGCCAGAGGTCGATCAGCACGACCAGGAGCTCGCGCCCCGGCGCGAACACCCCCAGGAGCGCGACAGCAAACCCCACCACCGCCGACACCGACAGCCCGACCCCCACCACGGGGCGGTTCCGCCGCAACCACCAGACCCAGCCCGCCAGGGACACCGCGCACACCAGCAACCGGGCCGTCGCGGTCACCGGTTCGCCGTAGCCGGGCGGCACCGCGCCCGAGTTCCACACCCCTCCGAGCAACAGCAGGGACCCCACCGCCCCGAAGGGGGTGTCCGAGCGTGCCGCGAAGGCCTCGACCCCCGCCGGATCGGTGACGGCGCCGCTGGTCAGGGACGGCATCAACCACGGCAGCGACACCACGACCAGGCCCGCCGCGAACAGTCCCGCGTTCCGGAGGCGGCGCGGCCCGGCCAGCGCCTGAGGTCCGACGGTGAGCGCGCTCAGCACCACCGAGGAGAACCCGCCGATCGCCGCAGGGACCAACGAACAGACCACCCCGGCCAGGCCCGCGCCCGGTCGGGCCGACGCCAGTCGCACCACCGCCCACAGCACCCACGGCAGCCCCGCGTACCCCAGCAGCATCGCCCACTGCCCGAGCAGCAGGCGCTCGGCCACGAACGGGTTCCACACGTAGAGGACCCCGGACGCGGCCCCGGCGGCCAGTACCGCACCCGGCACCCGGCCGCCCCCGGGTGCGGCCGAGCCGTCACACACCACGCGGACCAACAGCCGGAAGGCGCCCGCGCCACCCACCGCGAACACCGCCAGCAGGGCGAGGGTCTGCACCACGTCACCCGGCAGCAGGAGTGACAGGGCCGCCACCACCGCGTCGCTCGGGATCGCTCTCGGGAAGCCGTCCGCCCCGGCCAGCACCGCGGACAGTGAGAGGTCGGGGACGAAGAGCATGTCGTACCGGAGCACGTAGCCCGGCCCCAGGGCGGGCCCCAGCGCGAGCACCCCGGCCACCACGCCCACCAACCAGGGCAGCACCCGGGCCGGGAGCCGCGCGGCGGACCGCATCAGCCCTCCGAGAGGACGACGCTGTCGGAGTAGCCGCCCTCCACGTAGTCCCGGTAGGTGCGGACCACGATCTCGTAGGGGCCGGACACCGACGCCACCCAGCGCGGACGCTCGCCGACGGAGCCGAGCGAGCGCCAGCCGTCGCCGTTCCCGGGGCCCTGACCGTCCTGGGGCGCGCAGGTGACACCGGGTACGGGCGCCGCCGGAACGGAGGGTTCGGGGGCCGGTCCGGGTTCTGGTTCGGGCCGGGACGGTTCCGGTCGTTGCGTGGGGGTCGGCCCCGGCTCCTCGACCCCCGGCTCGGTGACGTCGGGGACCTCCTGGTCGTCGGTGGCCGGGTTCCCCGGGCGGGGACCGACCAGTTCCCTCGGGGTGGTGAACACCCGGCGGTCACGGGAGACGTCCAGGTCGTCCCGCCCGCACTCCAGCTGTCGGATCCACACCTCGTAGTGACCGGCCTCCGCAACGTCCTCCCATGTCACGAGGGCGCCCCCGTCGTGCACGCGGATCCACGACGGCGCGGGCGGCGGCTCGGCGTCCCACAGCACCTGGAGGGGTTCGGACTCGGTGCCCTCGTCCCGTCCCTTGAACGGGTGGACGACGAACTCGTACCGGGCGCCGCTGAAGAGCGAACCGACCAGCATGGAGCGGTCGTCCTCGTCGCTCTCGACGTCGGCGGGGATCACCCCGGCCGCGTCCGGGTCCGGATCCACCCGGCGCTGCACCACCCGGTAGTCGGTGGCCCCGGGCACGTTCTTCCAGCTCAGCAGCAGGCCGTCGTCAGTCTGCTCGTACTCGGGCTCGGGAGCGGTCAGCGGTCCGACGGAGAGCTCGGGAAGGGGGCGCGCGTACTCCTCCCCCACCCCCAGCGGCGCGGCCAGGGCGTCGGCGAAGGCGGCGGCGATCTTGAGCTCCCCGCGCGCGTTGGGGTGGGTCGCGTCCCAGTTGTCGAAGGCCGGCGCGTACTCCCTGGCGACCTGGGCGACGACCACGGGTGAGGTGGCGGAGGTGAGCTGTTGCGCGAGGTCGACAAGACCCATGTTGAAGCGCGTGATCTCGGCGTTGACCCCGGGGTCGTCACTGGTGCCGTCCACGGCGGGGAGTTCGCCCACCACGAAGCGGGCGTCGTCGAGCACGACCCGCACGGTGGAGACGGTCTCGGCGACGCCGTCGAGCGCCTGGTCCGCCCCGCCTCCGGCGAGGATGTCCTCGGTTCCGGCGAGCAGCAGCAGGTACTGGGGGTCGTGCTCGGCCGCGACCTGCGCGATGTCGGTGGACAGCTCCTGCGCGGTGGCGCCCCAGCGGGCCGCGTGGTCGGTGTCGAACTCGGGCTCCGCGTAGCTGAGGTCTCCGGGCTCCTCGTCGTCGAGGGAGTACATGTCGTCGTTGGGGCCGACGAAGTCGAACTCGACTCCCTGACCGGACAGGTGCGACCACAGGTGGTAACGCCAGGTGTGGTCGCCGCTGCTGCCCTGGGTCGCGGAGTCGCCCACCATCATGATGCGCAGTTCGCCGTCGGGCGGACCCGGTACAGGAAGGGGCTCATCGTCGGCGGCGTCCTGCTCACCACCGAGCCCGCCGGATCCGGTCTGGAGGAGCAGCAGGGTGACGGCCATGGCCGAGAGCATGACTCCGAGCAGTCCGAGCGGGCCGGGTTCGAACCGTGAGCCGGGGCGGCGCCAGACAGCGAGGTCGCGCCAGCTGAGGTCGCGCCAGAAGTCGGCGGTGAGCCAGTACGGCGGGCGGGGTGCCCACCGCGCGGCCGGACCGCGCCGTTCGGGGGTGGCGTCCTCGTCCGGGTCCTGCACCATGCCCCATCTCTCGCCGCCGCGGTAGTTACAGGTTCTGGTTCAGCGCCGGAGCGTCGTTACCCCTAGTCCAGCGACCAGGGGGCGATCACTCGCCAGACAAGACTAGAACTGGTTATATGGATGCCGTCAACCTTCTGGCCCCGCCGGGTCCGGCGGCACCGAGCCGAAAGGCCCCCTCACCGTGATCGGACTCCTGGTCGCGCTGCTCTCCGCGCTGGTCTACACGATCGGCCTGACCGTGGAACAGCGCGCGCTGCACGGCTCCGAGTCGATCTCGATCAACCGGCCTCTCCACCTGGCCAGGGTACTGCTGGGTAACCCGCGATGGGTGTTCGGATGTGCCTTCGCGGCCCTGGGCAGCGTGGGACTGATCGTCTCCCTGGGGCTGGCCCCCGTGTCCGTCGCCCAGCCCGCCTTCGCCGCCGGCGTGGCCACCACCCTGCTGGTCGTCACCCTGGTGCGGGGGGAGCGGATCACCCGGGGCGAGTACGTGGCGCTCGGCGTCATGCCGGTGGCCCTCGGCCTGCTCAGCCTGTCCACCGTGGACGGCGCCGAGACCGGGACCACCGCGAACACCCCGCTGCTGGTCGGCGTCAGCGTGGTCACCGTCGTGGCGTGCGTGGCCGTGATGGGGTTCGTGGGCGGCCGGGGCAGGTACGTCTCCGCCGCCGCCATGGGCGCCGCGGCCGGGCTCGCGCAGGGCAGCGCCGGACTCCAGGGCAAGGGGCTGGGCGGACTGCTCGCCGACAACGGCTTCCTGGCCGCGATCGTGCCCGCCCTGCTCTCCCCGTACCCCTACCTGTACGCGCTGGGCTGGGCGGTGGGGATCGTGCTCTTCCAGACCTCGCTCCAGCGCTCCCGGGCCTCCATCACCGCGCCCGTGTCGAACGTGGTGGGCAACGTGTTCGTGGTGGTGGTCGGCACGCTGCTGTTCGGGGAGCAACTGCCCGAGGACCCGCTCCTGCTGGCGCTGCGGATCGGCGGCTTCGCGCTGACTCTGGTCGTGGTCGTCCTGGTGCGCGGCAACGTGGCCCAGGCCGAGGCCGACACCAGCAGGTTGCGCGGCGAACCGGCCCCCGCCGCCAGCGACTAGGCCCCGACCATCGCGACCGCCCCTGGTGCCTCGGATCCCTAACGTCGAGACAGGTCTGCCAACGCCAGGCCTCCCCCGAAGAGGACCAGGGCGCCGCCGGACGCCTGGTCGAGCCTCCGCAGGGTCCGCCGGGTCGGTCGCCGACGGGCCACCATCCGCCCGGCGGCCACCCACCCCAGGGCGGCGCAGGCCTCACACAGCATGTAGAGGGCTCCCAGCGCGACCAACTGGACTGCGGCCGGAGCCGCCCCGGGCCCCGAGGCGACGAAGGGCGGCAGGAAGGCGGTGAACAGCAACAGGGCCTTGGGATTGGCCGCCGCAGTGACGAACTCCTGGGCCACCAGCCCCCACGACGCCGGGGAAGGCGACTCGCTCCCCCGCCAGACACCGACCTCGTCGGAGGCCCGCGCCGTGCGGGCCGACCACACCACCCACAGACCCAGTCCGACCATCACCATGGCACCGGTCACCCGGAGGACCTCGAAGGCGGTCTGGGAGGCGTGGAGGAGCGCGCCGAGGCCGGTGATGACCACGCCGAGCATGAGGGCGAACGCCGTGAAGCGCCCGACGAGCGCCACCACCGCTGGCCGCGGCCCACGCAGCAGGCCGTTGCGGAACGCGAGGAGGTTGTTGGCGCCAGGAGAGGCCGCCACCGCCAGCGCGGCTGGGGCGAAGACGGCCAGTTGTGCCGTGGAAAGCATGCGGCCAGCCTAGGCGCGGCGCACCCGCCGGACCAGGCGCCGCCGGGCCCCGAGGGTCGCGGTCCAGGGACACTCGCATCCCCGGACCGGACCGACCGGCGTTTGGCTCCTAGGCCGCCACGGAGACGGCCTGGCGCAGACCGGGAGCGGCCACGTCGGCCCAGGCGCGCACGACGCGCTCGGGGCTGTGGGTCTCGTCGGAGGCCAGGATCAGACCGGGCTCGGCCACCCAGGCCCCCAGGTCGGCCAGGAGGATGCGCAGGTCCTCCTCGATCCCGTGGCTGTTGCGCAGGTCGTCGACGACTGCCAGCGGGACCGCGACGGTGTGCCCCAGGCCGAGCTCGGGCAGCCGGTCCAGGAAGACCTTGAGCAGACCCGTGTAGGTGCCGTGGACCTGCGGCGACGCCACCAGGAGCACGTCGCTCCGGCGCACCTGTTCGAGGGCCTCAGTCACGGAGTCGGCGGCCTCGGCGAGCAGGTCCTGGCCGAGGGCGGCCAGGTCGATGATCTCGGGTGTCGAGGTGACCCCGGCGCGGGTGGCGACCTCGGCGGCGGCGCGCAGCGCGGCGGTGTGCACGGAGGAATGGGACTGGGGGGCGGCGACGAGCACAGTGAAGCGAGTCATTGCGGAGAACTCCTGGGTTCGGTCAGAACGAGCCGGATCGACCGGAAGGAACGCGGGGGGCGGTGATCGGAAGACACCGGAGGGAAACCGCTGTTCCTCGTGGACCTCGACCGAGCGGGACGTCGTCGTCCGGGGCTCGTGTGCGGCGGTCCAGTCGGGGGTGCTCACACGGACCGGGAGAGATGGTCCGGGACCCAGGTGGGAGTCATGAGCGTCCGGTGTCTGCGTAAGGGCACGGGGGCACGGTTCAGAACCGTGACGGGGCGGGGCCCCGCAAGGCGCTAGCTACGACAGAGCGCGCTCGCCTGCTGTCGCAGATCGACATGCAGGCGCTGGACAAGCAGCTCACCGGCGGACATGGCTCCATCATGAGGCGCGTCGGCCGCTATCGTCAATGCGTGCCGCCACCCCTCCTTCGGGGGTGTCGGGCTCCGCGCGGGCCGGTCCACCTCGCGGACAACCGTCCCAGGGAGCGGGATCAGCCTGCTCCGCTGGGGATACGTGACGGGCCGGGGGCGCGCACGGCCCCCTGCCAACCCCCCGTTCACGGAAATGTAATTTACGACACAGCGCCCGACCCTCCGCCCCACGGCGGCACCCCCCAGACACAGGGAGAGACCCAGACATGGCCCAGACACCCCTCACGCTGACCGGCGCGCGCGTCGTCACGGCCGACGGCACCCACGACGGGTGGATCCGGATCGAGGACGGCCGGGTCAGCGAGCTCGGCACCGGCGAGCCCGGCCCGGGTGAACGACACGACGTCGGCGGACGGCTGGTCGCACCGGGGCTGGTCGACACCCACATCCACGGCGGCGCGGGGCACGCCTTCCCCGAGGCCGACCCGGAGGGCGTGCGGGAGATCGTCGCCTTCAACCGCAGGTCCGGTGTGACCTCCGTGGTCGGCGGTCTGGTCGCGGCCACCCCCGAGAACACACTGCGCCAGGTCTCCGCCCTGGCGGACCTGTGCGACGCGGGCGAGCTGGCCGGGATCTACCTGGAGGGCCCCTTCATCGCGCGCTCCAAGTGCGGGGCGCACGACCCGGACCTGTTGCGCGACCCCGACATCAAGGAGTTCGACGCCTGGCTGACCGCCGGACGCGGCCACGTCCGGATGATCACGGTGGCCCCGGAGCTGCCCGGAGCACTGGACCTGATCCGCGCGGCCCGCTCCGCCGGTGTGGTGGCCGCCGTGGGGCACACGGAGGCCAGCTACGAGCAGACCCTCGCCGCGATCGACGCGGGGGCGACCGTGGCCACGCACGTCTACAACGCGATGCGGCCGCTGAACCACCGCGACCCCGGTCCGATCGCCGCGGTCCTGGGCGACGAGCGGGTGACGGTGGAACTGATCCTGGACAACGTGCACGTCCACCCGGGCGCGGCCGGTCTGGTGTTCGACTCGGCGGGGCCCGAGCGCGTCTCCCTGGTGACCGACGCGATGTCGGCGACCGGCCTGGGGGACGGCGAGTACACCCTGGGCGACCTCCGGGTCAGGGTCCTGGACGGTGAGGCGAGACTGGTGGAGAACGGCGCGATCGCCTCCAGCACGATCGTGCTCCCCCAGGCGGTGCGCAACGCGGTGGCCCTGGGAGTGCCCGTCGCGGACGCGATCCGGTCGGCCTCCTCGGTCCCGGCCGCGGCGCTGGGCCTGGCCGACACGGGCCGGATCGAGGTCGGGGGCCACGCCGATCTCCTCGTCCTCGACGAGGACCTCTCGGTCTCCTCGGTGATGTACCGTGGCGCCTGGAAATCGGACACTTCGGTGTTCTAACGGCGTGTCGTGAGCACGGTACGGATTAGTAACTTGACCCTGAGCGACAATTACGGACAGGGCGTCGAGGAAAGCACCGTGCCTGACACGAAAGGAACCACCATGGCTCAGTCGAGACAGGCCAACGACCAGCAGCCGACCCGCGTGCCCTCCGAGGAACGCGAACACCTCGGCAAGCTCGCCAGCGAGCTGACCCGCTACGAGGTCCAGGCGGAGGTGAAGGACGAGCCCGCGCTCTGCCTGCGGGTGCACAATCCGTCCTCCGTCCACGCGGTCGAGGACGTGATCTGCGAACGGCGCGAACACGACTTCGCGTTCATCGCCTCCTTCGGGGTCCACCTGGGCAACAGCGGCAGTGTGTCACTGACCGCCCACAAGGTGGCGTGGCTCGTGGGGGCCACCAAGGAGTAGGCCGCGGGACACGACGGGGGCGATGCCGACGGGTACCGCCCCCGTCCGGCGTTTCCCGAGGGCTTGGTACCTTCGCCACAGGTGACCCCGGACGCAAAGGACCTCTCGTGACCGCCTTCCGCTACGGGCTCGACCCCGTCGACGAGACCTTCTTCGAGACCGCGCCCATGCGCTGGCGGGTGGGCCTGGAACTGGCCGCCTCCCCCGACGAGGTCTGGGCGGGACTGACCTCGTCCCGGCCGCTGTCCTGGTGCCGAGCCCTGCCCGAGGTCACCTACGTCTCCGAACCGCCCTACGGCGTGGGCGCCGTCCGCGAGGCCAGCGTGCTCGGCACGTACCGGATGCGGGAGGAGTTCTTCCGCTGGGACGACACGGAGCGGCGCAAGTCATTCCACGCCACCGAGGCCACCCTCCCCCTCTTCAGCGCCTTCGCCGAGGACTACCACGTGCTCCCCTTCGACAACGGCAGCAAGCTCGTGTGGTCCTTCGCCTTCGCCCCGTGGAAGGGCCTGGACAGTGCGGTCCAGCTGGTCAGGCCCCTCACCGAGACCCTGCTCGCCTCCCTCGTGAGGGACACCCGAAACCACTTCGGTTCTCTGACCGAAGTCCAGTGATCCACCGGCGCGCTGTCAGCGGTTCCTGATCCTCGCCAGAAGCCTGAACGCGAGCCAGACCACGACGGTCATGGCCGCTAGGCCCACCGCGCCGCCCACCACCGCGCCCAGAAGGGTCGCCACCCGGTCGGCCGCGTCCCCCTCCCACAGGGTCCGCCCCAGTCTGAACAGTGAGACCACGAGGACCACCAGGAAGAACCCGGTCACCAGCACCCCCGGCACGCCCCAGGAGAACCGCTTCCCCGAGGGCTCGGGGCGCCCCTCCACGGCGGCCTCCGGTCCGACCACCGCGGCCCGTGCCCGCTTGAAGTAGGCGTGGGTCAGGTAGTGGCCGCACGGCTCCCAGCCCTCCGGGGCCAGCTGCCGCGCCAACCGCTCCCGGCCCCCGCGTCCGAGCGCCGACTCCTGCCGGTACTCCCACGCCTGCGGGGGCTCGTCCCGGTGGCTCACGAACCGGCCCTGCCGGTCCAGCCGGTCGATCTCCCAGCCCTGGGCACCCAGCTCGTTCATCCGCCCCTGGGCCACGAAGGAGTCCGCGCCCCACACCAGCGACTCCGGCCCGGCCTCGCCGTCCTGTCCCCTGAGGTCGTCAGCGAACTCTGAGACCGGACCGAACTCCTCCTCCGGGTCGACACCGCTCTCGGCGACGAACGCCGCGAGGTCGTCCACCGTCTCCCGAACCCGCTCCCCAGCGACGCCACGGGCCCGCAGCAGGGACTCCAGCTCTTCGAGGTAACTCACGTGGTTCCGCCCTTCCTCAGCACCTCACGCACCGACGCGTCGAACTCCAGCCAGGCGGCGCCCTGTTCGGCCAGGACCGCACGGCCCTGGTCGGTCAGTTGGTAGTAGCGCCGTCCCGGCCCCTTCTCGGCCGCGCGGAACTCCGCGACGACCAGTCCCGCCTCCTCCAGCCGGTTCAGCACCGGATACAGGGTCCCGCCCTTGATCCGGCCGAACCCGGCCTCGTCCAGCTGGGCGGCGAGGGCGTAGCCGTAGCTCTCGCCCTCCGTGAGTCCGGCCAGTACCAGGAGGTCGAGGACCCCCTTCAGCCAGCTCGATCGACGATCCATCCGTTCTCCTTCAGGCCGCGGGGGTGAACTGCCCGGACCTCCCGGTCGCGGGCCTCGGGGTGAGCAGCAGGGCGCGCAGGTCGACCAAAACGTGCACGAGGATCGGCACGATCAGGCTGCCGGTGCTCAGGTACAGGTAGGTGAGCGCGCATCCCAGCAGGCCGACGAGAAGCATGTCCTTCGCGCCCTGGTAGAGGTGCGCGAGGGTGAAGACCACCAGAGCCGCTCCCGCCGCGACGTACAGCGGGAGTCCCAGCGAGACTCCGACGGCGATGAGCAGTCCTCGGAAGATGATCTCCTCGCACACCCCGGCCGTGACCGAGGCGCCGACAGCGCACCAGCGTTCACGCGTGGTGCGCGGCAGCATGGGGTCCAGCGTCGGGGACACGGGCATCGCCTTCCAGCGGGCGAGCAGTGTGACCATCACCGCCGCGACCGCGAAGCCGACGAACATCCCGGCCACGGTCCCCCAGTCGACGTCCCCGTGCAGCCCCAGGTGGGCCCACTCCGCTCCGGGCGAGAGCAGGACGGTCAGCGCCGTGAGCCCGGTCAGCCCCCAGAAGACCGCCATCCCGGTACCGAAGAACCGCACGTACAGGCCCGGGTCGGTGTCCCGGTCCCGCTTGAGGACCTCGAACATGCGCCTGCCCCACAGGGGCTCGACCAGGAGCAGGTAGGCGAAGACGACGGCCGCAACCACCAGCGCCGCCGGAGAGAAGACGGGAGCGGTGAGATCTGGGGACATGGGGGCCTCCTCCATCAGTTGATCTATCTAGACGATAGACCTACCTAGTTAGGATCGCAACCTATGTAGCCATACGGCATCCCTGACACAACGAAGCGCCCCACGGGGCGGAGACCAAAGACCTCCACACCACAGGGCACGCCGGGCACGAGCGCAAGCGAGGGCACACCAGGGGGCAGCACACCATCACACCCACCCCAGGCACAACAAAGCGCCCCACAGGGCGGAGACCAAAGGCCCCCACACCACAGGGCACGCCGGGCACGAGCCCGAGCGAGAGCACACCAAGGGGACGGCGCACCCACCCACCCCGGACACAACAAAGCGCCCCGCAGGGCGGAGGCCAAAGGCCCCCACACCAAGCGGCGCGCCGGGCACGAGCGCAAGCGAGTGCACATCGGGGGGTTCGGGGGGGTCGTCCCCCCGAAAGAACAACGAAGGCGACCCGGCGAGCGCGTTCACGCGCGAGCAGGGTCGCCTTCGAGACAAGTGGAGGTGGCGGGAATCGAACCCGCGTCCTTCAGCAACGAGCCAGGGCTTCTCCGGGTGCAGTCTGTAGTGTCGTTCTACTCGGCCCCAGCGCTTGTACAGACACATCGCTGACGGGCCCAGCCACGAAAATGTCCCGCTCAGGCCCCGTGGCCTGATCCGAGCGGTGAGTCATCTAAATGGTGCCGGATCCCGAGCCGATGACGAGCCCGGACCGACAGAGTCACAATCGCTTAGGCAGCGAGAGCGAACTCAGTGCGCTTGGAATTGGCACTTGAATTTATGCGAATGCAGGATTAACGAGGTCACAAACACAACCCTCGACCCGCTTCCCCTGGAACGACTACCAAAGTCGAAACCGATCACCCCCTGTGAAGTTGTCAAGACCACCTGTCACCCGAGGGCTCCGGGCGGCCGACAAGCGAGTGAACGAGCACTCGCGTGATCGTCACTCTACCTCTTGAACAGTGTGGGCACCAAGCTGATTCCAGGGGACGCCGGTGAATTCCCCAAGCATGGAGAAACCCCCGTGAGGCGGACGCAAGAGCGGTCGACGCACTCACGGGGGCGGTCGGCCTGGGTCGGGGCCGACCTTGAAACGCGACAGGGCCCTCCCCCGAGACGAGGTCCTGTCCTCACGCTGGCCCGCTGCCCGCTGTCGCGGTACCAGTCACAAGGAAAGACGCCGCCGGGGCACCCGTGGGTTGCTCCGGCGGCGTCCTCGTTTTCCTGGTCGGCCGCGCTCCTCAGTTTCCGCTGAGGTCGGTCCCGACGCCCTGGCCCTCGAGTCCCTCGCCCTCGACGCCCTGGCCCTCAGTGCCGGGGACCTCGGGTGGGAGGGTCTCCTCGGTACCGGGGACGCCCTCGGTCTCGGGGACTCCGTTGGCCAGCCCGTTGAGGAAGCTGGTCGCGGCGGTGACGGCGTACTGCTGCCACTGGCTCATCTCGGGGTCGACCTCGGCGAGCACCGCGAAGGCGACGTCCCCCTGGTAGCCCACGAACCAGTGCAGCGCGGTGTCGTCCTGTTCGACGCGGGCCGCCTGGCCGTACACCTGCTCCTCCCCGACGTTCACCTCGGGCATGCGGATGGTGACCGCATCCCGCAGCCCCTCCCGCACCACCTCGAGGTGGGCCTCGGAGAGCTCGTTGGCGTTGGCCGGGCTGGGGCCCTCCTCGCGGACGAGGGTCGGTCCGTGCCAGGAGCCGTCCGCGACGGCTCCCGCGGCCAGGGCCATGGAGAGCGGGCTCACCTGGACCCCGTGGTCGCCGATCATCGCGGACGCCAGTTCGGCGTCCCCGTCGGCGATCTCCACGGTGCCCGGGGAGACGGGCAGCGGCAGCTGCCAGTCGCCTCCCAGCCCGAGCTGTCCTGCGGCCTCGGCGAGCGCGTCGGCGCCGACCTCGGGCGCGACGTCGACGAACCCGACGGTGCACATGTAGGTCATGTTGCGGACCAGCGTGGGGTTCTCCGCGAGGAAGCCGTTGCTGGGGTTGGTGAACACCTGGTCACCGACCTCGGACTGGAACCCGCAGGGCATGGCGCTGTCCGCGGTGACCGCACCGGACTCCAGGGCGGCCAGGGCCGACACCATGGTGAAGATGCCGCCCGGAGCGTAGGAGCCGGTGAAGGCCGCGTCGTCCGCGGCACTGTCGGAGGCGTTCGCGGCGGCCAGGACCTCACCGTTGGTGGTGTCGACCGCCACGACGTACCCGTCGCCCGGCATCGCCTCGGTCGCGTTCTGCGCGGCCTGCTGGGTGGCCAGGTCCAGAGTGGTCTCGATGCCGCCGCTGCGCACGCCCTCCCAGGACTCCAGGACGTCGGTCTGGTCGCCGTCCTCGCCCAGGCTGACCACCTGGGTGGTGGCGGTTCCGGCCAACTCCTGCTGGAAGATGTTCTGGAGGCCGCTCAGGCCCACGGTGTCGCCCGCCTGGTAGGACCCGGCCACACGGGAGGAGACCCGGTGCTCCGAGGTCCCCGCGACCTCTCCGAGGACGAAGGGGGCCGCGCGCGGCGACAGGTTGACCTCGACCTCCTGGGTCTGGACGCCGGAGATGCTCCCGGCCTCACGCAGGAGGGCACTGTCCGCGTCGCGCATGAGCACCAGCGGTTGGAACTGCTCCGGCGGCGCGGAGCGCACCCGGTTGAGCAGCGGGTCGGGGTCCTCGTCGAGGAGTTCGGCGAGCTCGGTGACGCCCGCCTCCTTGTCCTCCATGTCGGCGGGCAGCACACCGAAGGCGGTGACGCTGTCCGCGGAGACGAGGGGTTCTCCGGACCGGTCGAGGATCTGGCCGCGGTCCTCGATCTCGTAGCTGACGGCCAGCCGCTCGCCCTCGCTGAGGTCGGGGTGGATGACGCTCGGAGACCAGTCGATGAGCCAGCCGGTGGGACCGTTGGTCAGGGACATCTGCCCGGTGTAGTTCCACACCGGGTCGCCGATGCCGAGGTCCGCGGTGACGCCGAACTCGGCGTTCGCGGATTCTCCCTCCGTGGAGATCCGGCCGAGGTCGAACCGGACGGAGGCGAGGTCGAGCTGGTCGTGGACGTCGGTCAGCGCCCGCTCGACCTCCTCCGGGTCACCGGTGGTGTGACGGGCGGCCTCGGCGTGGTTCCCGTCCTGCCAGGCAAGCAGGAAGGACCTGACTGCCACCTCGGGACTGGGGTGGGTCGTGCACGCCGCGAGACTCAGGGCGATGATCAGGCCACTGCTGGCGGCCGCGATCCTGCGGCCGAGGGGACGGGGGGACACCTTGTGTGTTCCTTTCAGGCGCCTCTGTGTGGGACAGCTCAACGCCGACGGCGAAGGGCGCGCTCCATGTCGCGCTTGGCCTCACGCTCGGCGATCGCATGGCGCTTGTCGTACTCACGCTTACCGCGAGCCAGAGCGATCTCCACCTTGGCCCGACCGTCACTGAAGTACAGGGACAGCGGGATCAGCGTGCGCCCGGGTTCCCGGGTCTTGCCGATCAGCCGGGAGATCTGCTCGCGGTGCAGGAGTAGCTTACGTGATCTGCGGGCGGAGTGGTTGGTCCACGTGCCCTGTGAGTACTCGGGGATGTGCACGCCCTCGAGCCACACCTCACCGTCGTGGATGTGCGCGAAGCCGTCCACGAGGGAGGCGCGCCCCTCTCGCAGGGACTTCACCTCGGTGCCGGTCAGGACCAGCCCCGCCTCGTAGGTCTCGTCGAGGTGGTACTCGTGCCGGGCCCGGCGGTTCTGGGCGATCAGTTTCCGCCCGGTTTCCTTGGCCACGGTTGTATCCCTTCATGCGTCCGGGGGGCCACTTCGTGTGGCCCCCCGGTACCCGGCGCCCGCCCGACTGGCGGGTGACCCGTCAGACCTTCAGGTAGCGGCGCAGGGTGAGGAACGAGGTCACGGTGCACAGGAGCACACCGAGGATCATCGAAACACCGATGACGTACAGCAGGGAGCCCGTGCCCAGCGCCACGTCGAACTGGAACCACTCCTCGATCTGGGTGAGCAGCGTGTACCTGGTGGCCACGATGAACCCGGACGCGATGACACCACCGATGAGACCGGCGATGGCGCCCTCCAGGAGGAAGGGCAGCTGGATGTAGAAGTTCGACGCACCGACCAGGCGCATGATGCCGGTCTCCCGGCGACGGCTGTAGGCCGACAACCGGATGGTGTTGCCGATCAGCAGCGCGGCGGCGGCCAGCTGCACACCGGCGACCACCAGAGCGGCCCACTTAAGACCGTCGAGCAGCCCGAAGAACTGTTCGAGGACGCGCTGGTCGTTGGAGACGGAGTCGACACCGGCGGCCCCGTCGACGGCCGCGCGAACGGTGTCGTAGTTATCGGGGTTGGTGAGCTGCACCCGGTAGTTCTCCGGGATGTCACCCTCCTGCGCGGCCTCGGCGAGGGCCTCGTTGGAGGAGCCGATGCGCTCCTGGAAGTCGGCCCAGGCCTCGGCGGCGGTGAGGTACCGGAAGTCGTCGACCTCGGGCAGCGAGTTCAGCTGCGCTTCGAGTGCCTCACGGTCCTCCTCGGTCGCCGCGCCGTTCTCCTGGCAGGCCGAGGTCGGCGAGATGTCGTTGCACATGTAGATGGTCAGCGTGATCCGCTGGTCCCAGTAGTTGCGCATCTCGGAAACCTGCTGGTTGACCAGCAGACCGGCACCGAACAAGGCGAGGGAGATGGCCACGGTCGTGATGACCGCGATGGTCATCGTCAGGTTGCGACGTAGGCCGATCCACGTCTCGGAGAGAACGAATTGTGCTCGCATGATCTGTTAAAGGTCCATCCTTCGGGGCTTCGCCGTGCCGGTTGTCTCGCGGTCGCCGACCGCCCGGCGACGAGCGTGCCAGGGGTCAGTACGCCTGGCCGTAGACGCCGCGCGTCTGGTCGCGCACTACCAAGCCCTCTTCAAGCTCGATCACGCGCTTGCGCATCGAGTCGACGATGGCGGCGTCGTGCGTCGCCATGACGACGGTCGTGCCCGTGCGGTTGATTCGGTCCAGCACCTTCATGATGCCGATGGAGGTCGCCGGGTCGATGTTTCCGGTGGGCTCGTCGGCCAGCAGGATCTGCGGGCGGTTGACGAAGGCGCGGGCGATGGCCACGCGCTGCTGCTCACCACCGGAGAGCTCCCCGGGCATGCGCCCGGCCTTGCCCTCGAGGCCCACGAGCTCGACGACCTCGGGGACGACCTTCTTGATGAACCGCCGAGGCTTGCCGATGACCTCCAGCGCGAACGCGACGTTCTCGAAGACGTTCTTGTTCGGCAGCAGGCGGAAGTCCTGGAAGACGCAGCCGATGCGGCGGCGTAGGTGCGGAACCTTCCAGTTGGACAGGCGCGCGAGGTCCTTGCCCGCGACGTGCACCCGTCCCTCGTTGGGCTTCTCCTCCTTGAGCACCAGCCTGAGGAAGGTCGACTTGCCGGAGCCGGACGGGCCGACCAGGAAGACGAACTCGCTCTTGTCCACGTCGATGGAAACACCGTCGAGCGCGGGGCGCTTCTGAGTCGGGTACAGCTTGGTGACGTTATCGAAGTGGATCACAGGCGCATCACAAGGCTCTCGAAGGTATGGGCACCCGGCGGACTGAGCTCCGCGCGGGATGGTACCGGCCGCATGGCCACCGACAGTTTAGAGGGGGCAGGAGCCCGGATTGTCCAGGTCCTGTCGCACCCGAGAGATCTGTGGAGATCAGAGCACTATCGGACAACAGCCACGAGCATATCGGAGGTGTCAACCGATGATAACGTTCACATATAGCAGTTTCGGTAAAACTGCGGGGTCGTGCGCGTCACCGTTGGGCTACGAGGCGGGTTCACCGTCTCTGGTTCGTGCGCGCGACCGGGCGTGTCCCCGCCCCTCGGGCGGGGACGCCACGGGTCAGCTCTGCTCGTTCTTCTCGCGGCTGCGCATCCACCGGATCTCGGCGTCGATGAACGCGTCGATCTCGCCGTCGAGGACACCGGAGGTGTTGCCGGTCTCGGCACCGGTGCGGACGTCCTTCACGCTCTGGTACGGGTGCAGGACGTAGTTGCGCATCTGGGTGCCCCAGCTGCTCACCGAGTCACCGCGGATCTCGTCCAGCGCGGCCTGCTCCTCCTGGCGCTTGCGGGCCAGGAGCTTGGCCTGGAGCATCGACATCGCCGTCGCCTTGTTCTGCAACTGCGAGCGCTCGTTCTGGCAGGAGACCACGATCCCGGTGGGCATGTGGGTGATGCGCACGGCGGAGTCGGTGGTGTTGACGCCCTGGCCGCCGGGGCCGCTGGAGCGGTACACGTCCACGCGCAGTTCCGTCTCGTCGATCTCGATGTGGTCGCTCTGCTCGACCATCGGGACCACGTCCACACCCGCGAACGACGTCTGGCGCCGGTTCTGGTTGTCGAACGGCGAGATGCGCACCAGCCGGTGGGTGCCGTGCTCTCCGCGCAGGGTGCCGTAGGCGAAGGCGGACTTGACCGCGAACGAGGTGGACTTGATGCCCGCCTCCTCCGCGTAGGAGGTCTCGTAGACCTCCGTGGGGTAGCCGTGCCGCTCCGCCCAGCGCAGGTACATGCGCTGGAGCATCTGCGCCCAGTCGGCCGCGTCAACGCCGCCCGCCTGGGAGTTGATGGTGACGATCGCTTCGCTCTCGTCGTGCGGGCCGTTGAGGAGCGTGCGCACCTCCAGCTCACCGATGTCCTTGCGGAGCTGCTCCAGCTCACGGTCGGCCTCGGCCTTGGTGTCGGGGTCGTCCTCCGCCTCGGCGAGCTCGTAGAGCACCCCGAGGTCGTCCAGGCGCTGCCCGATGCCGTTGACCTTGTTGACCATGGACTCCAGACTCGAAAGCTGGCGCGTCACCTTCTGCGCGTTGCCCTGGTCGGCCCACAGTTCGGGGTCCGCGGACTGCTCACGCAGCTCGGCGATCTCGGTCTGCATGGCCTCCAGGTCCAACACGGCGGTCACACTCGCAAGGGTCGCCGCGAGTTCCTTGATCTTCTCTGCTGGGTCCAGTTCTGCCACGGGACCCAGTGTAGGTCCCAGTGGGAGGGCGGCCCCCATCCGCGGGAGCGGGATCCGGCCGGGGAGGCCACCGTCACCCTCACGAAGGGCCCGCCCCGACAGAAGGAGGGGCGCCCGGTGCTCCGGACGCCCCTCCCCCTGTGGAACCAGTCGGCTAGTCGACCAGCGAACGGATCGACCTCAGCGCCACCGAGAGGGTGGCGAGGTCGAAGCGCTCGTTCTCCTGGATCTCCGAGAGCGTGATCCCCGCGCGCTGCACCGAGGACTCGTTCTGCTCGGCCCACTGGCGGATCAGCTCCGAGTTGGAGCCCTCGCCACCGGACTCCAGCACGCGGCTGGTGAGGTCCGCGTGCGCCGAGTACAGGTCGTCGCGCAGCGCCGAACGCGCCATCGTGCCCCAGCGGTCGTCCCTGGGCAGGTCGATGATCCGCTCACGCCACCAGCTGATGTTGAACCGGTCGGCCAGCTCGAAGTACAGGCTGGCGACCTGACGGACCGGCTGGCCCGTACGCCTGGCGATCTCCACCAGGTCCAGCGTGGAGTAGGCCGGGACCATCACGGCGACGCGCTCCGCGAGGTCCCTGGGCACGCCCAGCGAGGTGTACCGGTCGCGGCGCTCCTCGAAGGCCTCCAGGTCCCGACCGCGCAACAGCTCCTTGAGCTGCGGCAGCACCTCGCCCACGCCCTCGGCGAAGAAGCCGATCTCGCTGGCGAGGTCGAACGGGAAGGTCCGGTTGCGCAGCAGCCACCGGGCGGACCGCTCGGCCAGCTTGCGGATCTCCAGCAGGAGCACCAGCTGGCTGTCCACCGAGATCTGGTGGTCCAGCTCCTCGATCTCGCCCCAGTACTGGCGCAGTCCCAGGATCTCCTGGGTGACCAGGTAGGCCCGGGTGATGTCGGCGGCGCTGGAGCCCAGCTCCTCGTTGAGGCGGAACGCGAAGGTCGTGCCCGACCGGTTGACCATCTGGTTGGTCACCTGGTTGACGATGATCTCCCGGCGCAGCGGGTGCGACCGCACACCGGCTGCGAAGCGCTCCAGCCGCAGCGGGGTCGGGAAGTAGTTCGTCAGGGTCGACGCCAGGTACGGGTCGTCGGCCAGGTCGGACAGGCCGATCTGCTCCTTGAGGCTGATCTTGGTGTACGAGAGCAGCGTGGCGAACTCGGGGCCGGTCAGCCCCTTGCCCTGGGCGCGCCGCTCGGCGATCGCCTTGTCGGAGGGCAGGTCCTCCTGCTTGCGCTTGAGGACCTTGGTGCGCTCCAGGTGGCGCATGTAGCGGCCGTGGACGTGCAGCATCTCGTGGGTCTGCTTGCGCGCGGCGGCCAGCACGGCGTTCTGGGAGTAGTTGTTGTCCAGGACCAGCGACGCGACCTCGTCGGTCATGTCGATGAACAGCTGGTCGCGGTCGGCCTTGGCCATCTCGCCGGAGCGCACCTCGCGGTCCAGCATGATCTTGATGTTGACCTCGTGGTCGGAGGTGTCCACACCGGCGGAGTTGTCGATGAAGTCACTGTTGACCCGGCCGCCGTCGCGGGCGAACTCGATGCGGGCAGGCTGGGTCAGGCCCAGGTTGCCGCCCTCGCCGACCACCTTCACGCGCAGCTCGGTGGCGTCCACCCGCACCTGGTCGTTGGCCTTGTCGCCGACGTCCGCGTGGGTCTGGCCGCTGGCCTTGACGTAGGTGCCGATGCCGCCGTTCCAGAGCAGGTCCACCGGCGACGTGAGCACGCACCGGATGAGCTCATCCGGGGTGAGCGCCGTGACGTCCTCGTCGATCCCGAGGACCTCGCGCACCTGCGGGGTGATCGGTACGGACTTGGCGGTGCGCGGGTGCACGCCGCCGCCCTCGGAGATCAACGACGTGTCGTAGCTCTCCCAGGTGCTGCGCGGCAGGCGGAACACGCGCTCGCGCTCGGCCCAGGAGGTGGCCGGGTCCGGGTCGGGGTCGAGGAAGACGTGCCGGTGGTCGAAGGCGGCCACCAGCTTGATCTTGCGGGACAGCAACATCCCGTTGCCGAACACGTCACCGGACATGTCGCCGATCCCGACGACGCTGAAGGGCTCCTCCTGGACGTTGACGCCCATCTCGCGGAAGTTGTACTTCACCGACTCCCACGCGCCACGGGCGGTGATGCCCATGGCCTTGTGGTCGTAACCCACCGAGCCGCCGCTGGCGAAGGCGTCGCCCAGCCAGAAGCCGCGTTCGATGGAGATCGCGTTGGCGGTGTCGGAGAAGGTCGCGGTGCCCTTGTCGGCGGCGACCACCAGGTAGGAGTCGTCGCCGTCGTGCAGGACGGTGCGCTCGGGGTGCACGACCTGGCCGTCGACGAGGTTGTCGGTGACGTCCAGCAGGCCGCTGATGAACTGCTTGTAGCAGGACACGACCTCGGCCATGACCTCCTCACGGCCACCGCCGGAGGGCAGACGCTTGCAGACGAACCCGCCCTTGGCGCCGCTCGGCACGATGACGGAGTTCTTCACCATCTGCGCCTTGACCAGGCCGAGGATCTCCGTACGGAAGTCCTCGAACCGGTCCGACCAGCGCAGACCGCCACGGGCGACGGAGCCGAAGCGCAGGTGGACGCCCTCGACGCGCGGCGAGTACACGTACATCTCGAACCGGGGCCGCGGGTGGGGCAGGTCCGGGATCTCCTGCGGGTTGAGCTTGAGCACCAGGTAGGGGCGCCCCTCGGAGCCGCCCTGGTAGTGATTGGTGCGCAGGGTGGCCTGGATGACCGCCAGGAACGAACGCAGGATGCGGTCGTGGTCCAGGCTGGCCACGCCGTCCAGCTCGCCCTCGATCTTGCCGACGAGCACGTTGCCGCGCTCGGTGCGGCCCTCGTCGGGCTGGTCGGGGTCGAAGCGGGCCTCGAAGAGCTCCACCAGCAGGTTGGCGATCCCGACGTTGGCGACGAGGACGTCGGCCAGGTAGTCGGGGGTGAAGGTCGATCCGGTCTGACGCAGGTACTTGGCGTAGGCGCGCAGCACGGTGAGCTGGCGCCAGTCGAGTCCGGCGCGCACGACCAGGGCGTTGAAGCGGTCGGACTCCCCGAGGTCGCGCCAGGAGGCGTCGAAGGCGTCCTCGAAGAGGCTCTTCAGACGGCTCGGGGAGAGGTCGGAGGCCTCCAGCGGGCCCAGGCCGAAGTCGTAGATCCAGACCCGGCCCACCCCGCCGACGGTGATGTCGTAGGGCAGCTCGTCGACGACCTCGACGCCCAGGTGCTCCAGGACCGGCAGGACGTGGGACAGCGAGATGGGCTCACCGATCCGGGCCAGGCGGAAGCGCCAGGTCCCGGGGGCACCCTCCGGCTGGTGGAGGCTGGCCGAGAACTCGCCCTGGCGGTCCTCGGAGTCGGTGCGCTGGAGCAGCTCCTCGATCCGGGAGATGTCCTTGGCGGCCACCGTGGGGTCGTTGTCGATCTTGTAGGCCTCGGTGAGACCGGGGCCGTAGCGCTCCTTGAGCGTGGTGGCGCGCGTGGGACCGAACTCGTCGACGAGGGCGTCGTCGAAGTCGGCGTCCCATGAACGCGCCGCCTGGCGGACCTTCTCCTCCAGCTCGACCTGGTCGATGTCGGCGAGCGTCTGTCCGCTCTGGGCCCGGGCCACCAGGTAGAGGCGGGCCAGCGGGGCGGCGCCGATCATCACGTTGTGGTCCATGGTGGCGCCGTGGAAGGCGTCGGCCAGGACGTCCTGGATGTCGAGGCGCACCTGGGTGCTGTACTCGTCGCGCGGCATGTACACGAAGCAGGACATGTAGCGGCCGCCGTAGGGGTCGCGGCGCATGAACAGCTTGGTGCCCCGGCGGTCGCGCAGGCGCAGCACACCGCGGACGATGCTGTAGAGCTCGCCCACAGGGATCTGGAGGAGTTCCTCGCGCGGGAAGGTCTCCAGGAGCTCGATCAGGTCCTTGCCGTCGTAGCTGTCGGCCTCGAACCCGGCCAGGGCCAGGACCTCGGCCTGCTTGCGGCGCAGGATGGGGATCTGGGCGATGCTGCTGGTGTTGGCCTGGGACGAGAACAGGCCGAGGAAGCGACGCTCGCCGACGATGTTGCCCTGGGCGTCGAACTTCTTGACGCTGATGTAGTCCAGGTACTTGGGCCGGTAGACCGTGGCGCGCGAGTTGGCCTTGGTGAGCACCAGCAGGTAGGGCTCGCGGGCCTTGCCCCGGATCTCGGGGGGCAGCGCGGAGAACCTGGTGGACGCGGACGGGTCCATGCGCAGGATGCCCAGGCCCGTGCCGGGCTCGGGACGCAGGGAGTCGTCGCCGTTCTCGTCGGTGACCAGGGCGTACTCGCGGTAGCCCATGAAGGTGAAGTGACGCGAGGCGATCCAGCGCAGGAAGTCGACGCTCTCGCCGATCTCGCGGGGGTCGACGCCGCCGGCCACCAGGCGGTCCGGGTATGCGGAGAGCTCGTCGGCGATCCGGATGACCCGGTCGCTCATCTTGGCGGAGTCCTCGTCGGCGTAGCGGACGTCGCTGAGGACGCGCTCCAGCCGGGTGCTGATCTCCTTGACCCGCTCGGGGTCGCTCTGCCGGTCGATCTCGATGTGCATCCACGACTCGTCGATGGGCAGCAGGCCGTCGCCGCCGATCTCCGGGTCGACCTGGACCAGGTTGCCGGACAGGTCGCGTCCGACGGTCATCTGCGGGTGGATGATCAGCCGTACCCCGGCGCCCAGGTCGCTGAGGGCCATGGTCACGGAGGAGACCAGGAACGGGGCGTTGTCCGTGACGATCTCGACGATGCTGGTCTGCTGTTCCCAGCCGTCGTGTTCGAGGGTCGGCGTGTGGACGCGGACCTTCGCCCGTCCCGGTGCCCGTTCGGCGCCGAAGGAGCGGTGGGCCTCGGCGGTCCCGCAGATCTGCTCGGGGCTGCGCCCGCTGATCTCCTCGGGGTCCGTGTGGCGGTAGTAGAGGGGGAGGAAGGCGCGGACCGCGTCGGCGGCCTCGGGGCTCAGTCGGTCCCCCGGACTCCACCGGGAGGCCGCGTCATTGAGCAGCTTCTGGAGAATGACGTCGGATTGCCCGGACATAGGGATCTCTCACTCCTTTGTGAGCAACGTCGCACGAGCGCAGTTGAGGACACCCGGTCATGTGACGTGTGTGGCTCGTCAGGCGACCTGTGAACTTCTGTGGCTGACTTGTGAATTCTCGTGAGGCCTTGGGCCGCAAGGATCCCACGAGGGTGTTGGTTGGGTTGGTACCTGTGCGCACAGGTGGCGTCAAACGAGGTCGGGACGTCGTTGTCCCGGCCTCTGCCCCCACGGAGTGGGGACGGACCCCAGGCTACTGCTTTTCGCGCCTGAGAACAGGACCAACACCGTTACAGCCCAGTTACGCACTGTAAGACCTGGATTGCGGCGCATGCCGGAACACCCGTGTGCCCGACGCGATCACCGTGTCGTGGCCTGGTGCACGGCCGTCATCACCGCTCTGGGATCGCTCAGGTCCGGCAGCACGATCTGCGCCCCGGCCTCCCGCAGCTGCCCTTCGGTCGTGGAACCGTTGAGCACCGCGATCGGGATCGCGCCGCCGATCAGCGCCGCGCGCACGTCCGGGGCCGAGCCGGTGACGAACACCGTCTCCTCCTCCGAGAAGGCGCGGCCGCCCTCACCGGCGGCGTGCAGCCTGATGGACTGGATCAGGCTGGACTTGGGGTAGTTGACCGAGCCGAACCCGCCCACGGCGAGGTTGAGGTGGGTGTCCAGGCCGAAGGCCACCAGCTTGGCGGTGGCGTTGGTCCGGGTGCTTCCGCTGACCACGGTCTGGAGGGTGTCCGGCAGCGCGGCCACGGCGGCCAGGGAGGCGGCCGCACCCGGCATGACGCGCCCCTTGGCCAGGAGCTGTTCATGGCGGGCCCCGAAGGAGGCCTCCAAGGCGGCGAGGAAGTCGCCCAGGACCTCGGTGTCGGGTTCGAGCTCGACGTAGTTGCGGGCGCAGAACTCGAAGAACATCTCGGAGTCCGTGCGGCCCGCCGCCGAGGTCAGGTAGACCAGCGGTTCCCCCGTGACCTTCTCGAAGGCCTCGGCGTAGGCGGCCCTCATGACCTGCCCCACGTCGAGGAGCGTGAGGTCGATGTTCCATAGCACCAGGCGGCTGATGGCTGACTCCTCGGCGATCGGGGTTCGGGGACGCCACCATTGTGCCGGATGGGCGATTCAGGGAGAAAACGGCGTCCGAACCCGGTCATCGCCGGAGCGGCGGGGGCGCCTCCCGCGTCTCAACCCCTGTGGACGCCTGTGAGCGGACGTACCCCTCCCCCGAAGGAAGGTTTCCCCGATGACCGGATTCTGGAAGCTGTCACTACTCGCCGCGACGGCGGTGGCCCTGACTGCCTGCTCCCCCGGCAGCCCGCCCCGCGACGGGACGGCGGTGCTCGGCGACGATCCCCGTGTCATCGTTCACGACTTCTCGTTCGGGCAGGACATGCTCCTCGTCCTGACCCTGGAGTACGTGCCGGAGCACGGTTGTCTCCTGGTGCACACGAACGACGCCGAGACCGGTGAACCCGTGGAGGTGCTGGCACCGATCTGGCCGAGCGACGTGGAGCCCCTCCACGAGGACGGGCGCATCGGCGTCACCGTTCCGGAGGTGGGCGCGCTGGTGGACGGGGACGCCTTCACCAGCGGGGGCTCCCACACGGACGCGTCGGACCTGAACGAGGTGCCCGACCTGCCCGGAGAGTGCCTGCCGGAGGGCGGGTTCGTCACGATCAACCAGGGTTCGGTGGAGAGGGGCGCCCCCGACCCGGACCTGGTGTGACGCGCGAGGCACACGCGACGGGTCCCAGCCCGTGGCAGGGCCGGGGCGCTTACACGGGAACCTCAGAGGTGCGAGGGACGAGCGGCGATCAACTGCGCGAAGGCGGCCCACTCGGAGGCCCCGATCGGCAGGAAGCCGTGGCCGGGGTTCTTGGAGTCACGGATGGCAGCACCGGTGGGCAGGTCAGCGACCTCGACGCAGTTGTCCCCGCTGGATGAGTAGGAGGACTTACGGAAGGTCGGAGCGACCTGGGCCACCTCGACGCAGTTCTCCCCGCCGGATGAGTAGGAGGACTTGCGGAAGGTAAGGATGGGCGCGACCTCAACGCAGTTGTCCTGGTGCCCGGAGTAGGAGGACTTACGGAACTCCAGCAGCATGATCAGGCTCGCTTGTCGTGCTCGGCGGCGATGGATTCGATCAGGTCGAGGGACTTATTCGGGTCCAAGGCCAGATTGTGGACACCGTCGAAGATCAGCCTATGCCGATCCACGTAAGCCTCGTCCTCCACGTACAAGGACTCCACGCCAGTCGAGATGCTGACGATCCCCGGTTCAGGGCTCCGTGCCGTTGGGCGGAGCCGTCCTCGTAATGCGGCGCCGCCCATCCGCACGGCAGGACACGCTCAGCCCCCGTGCCGCCCCTGTCCCCCACCCGTGGTTTCACCCCTACACGGAGTGCTCCCACTCGCCGAAGGGGGCGCGGACCCGACACACTCCCGCGGTGAGGTCGGCTTCCAGGGAGAATTCCGCCAGAGCGGGCCAACTCTCCCCTGCCAGAAGATCGTGGGCCACGCGCAGGCGCTCCACCAGATCCGTGGGGCCTCCGCCGTGGGCGGCGCCGTCCGGCCACAGGTAGGCCCAGGAGCCGTCCGGGGCGCCGAGGTAGACGATGGGTCCCACTCCTCCGCCGAACGGGCGCATTCCTATCCCGATACGGACCCCGGGAAGCATGAGCATGAACCGGGTGACGCGATCATCCTCGGTCAGGTCCTCCACGGTGAAGGGCAGGACTCGGGTACCTTCCGACTCGCGTCCCATCCCGGGGAACTCACCCCGAGGGACCCTCTGGGTACGGTCCCGCATGAAGAACGCCTCGCACACGAACGGTCCGGCAGCGCTCTTCGGTCCGGCCTTCCGCAGAGCGGCGACCGGACTGGCGTGCGAGTCCGAACGCGGTCCCCAGGGAACCACGACCAGCCCGTCCGGCTCCAGTCCGTCGAGCCAGGAGACGGGCACTCGACTGACCGAGCAGGTGGCGATGACGGCGTCGTAGGCACCCTCTTCCGGCAGCTCCGCGCCATGGACCACCGTCACCTCAGCGCCTTCCAGGTTCCGCCGGGCTCGTTGGCCCACCTTGGGGTCGATTTCGATGGTGGTGACATGGCCGGTGGGTCCGACGAGGGAGGCGAGGATCGCTGCGTTCCACCCGGTCCCGGTGCCGATTTCGAGTACGCGCATGCCCGGCTCGATCCGGGCTGCGGCGATCATGTCGGCCATGAGTTGTGGGGCGGACGAGGACGAGGAGGGGTGGTTGACGGCTCCACTGCCTCCGTCGTTGGCCTGGGTGACGACCGCGTCATCGCCGTAGACGTAGGCGGCCCACCGGGCGGGGTCGGCCGAACGGATGAGCGGTAGTCCCTGGATGTCGGGCCAGACCAGGTCGGGGATGAACCGGTGCCGGGGATGATCGGCGAAGGCCGCACGCACCGTCTCGGACGTGTCCAGCCCGCGTACGAGGTCAGAGTGCATCCGTTGGAGGTCCATCACTTATGAACCGTCCCCGTGCCTCCGCAGTCCTGGCAGGTCACCACTTCCTTGTCCTGCCCCCAACCCTTCTTCTGTCCGTCACTGGTGATGACGAAGCTTCCCTCACCACGACAGGCACCACACTTGACCTCGGCCATCACAGCTCCCGATCCAGGGGGTGCGCGAGGGGACACGTCCCTCGCCCACCAGGGGAATCCCGAACGGCGCCCCCACGGAGATCGACTCCGAGTCATCCCATGGCGACGCTCAGCACCATCTGAGCACGGGTGGCTTAAGCCAGTCAAGATACTGGCTCAAACCAGTTGCGTAGGATGTCCGCATGACTTCTGAGGAGCGCGGTGAGCGACCTCCCCCCAGCCGGAGAATCGCCGACCAACTGCGCGCGGCCATCCAGGACGGAGATCTACGCCCCGGGGGCAGGTTGCCCTCCGAGCGCGAACTCGCAGAGGCCCACGGAACGGCCCGCAACACCGCCCGTGAGGCGATCCGCATCCTCGCCGAGGAAGGCCTGGTCGACCGTCGGCACGGCTCCGGGGTGTTCGTGCGGGAACGACGGAGGGCACTCAGGTTCGGGGCCGAGCGGTACTCCCGACGCCTGCGGGAGAAGACCGGGCTCTCCCCCTACCGCGCGGAACTCGCGAAGCAGGGTCTACTCCCCCGGGTGGACTGTGTGTCCATCCAACGCGTCGTCGCTCCGACGGAGATCGCCGAACGGCTTAGGCTACCCGTCGGGACCCCGGACGTGGTCCGCAGGGAGAACTGGTACTACGCGTCGGACGGTGCGTCCGAACACCCCGTGCAGGTCGGTGTCACGTACGTACCCTGGCCCATCGCCGAGGGAACTCCCCTGGCGGACTCGGCGAACCTGGGCAAAGGCAGCCTGTACGCCCGTTTCGAGGAGCGCGGGCACCGGATCACCCGGAGCCGCGAGGAGGTCACCGCTCGCATGCCGTCCCACGAGGAGGCGCGCGGACTCAATCTCCCCACGGGAGTTCCGGTTCTGGAAGTGCTGCACACCGGGATCGACCAGGCGGGCCACCCCTTCGAGGTGACACGCTTCGTCATGCGGGCGGACCTGGCAGCACTCGACTACGACATGGCGGTGGAGGAGACGGATGACTGACCGAGTGCGGGTCCGGGAGCGGACCGAGGCGGACCTCGCCCCGTTGGGGGAGCTCCTCGTCCGGGTACACGCCCACGACGGCTACCCGGTGGAGGGTGTGGCCCACCCACGGTCCTGGCTGACCGACCCGGGGTTCCTCCGCTCCTGGGTGGCCGAACACGACGGCGCACTCCTCGGACAGGTGAGTCTGGCCGAACCCGAGGGCGCGGACGCGGTCGCGCTGTGGAGCGAACGGACCGGACGCGCCCGCGACGAGGCGACGGTGCTCTCCCGCCTGTTCGTGAGCCCCGGGGCGCGCGGCCGGGGCGTGGGCGAAACTCTCACCCGCGCGGTGATGGACCACGCACGCCTGCACGGCTCGGCCCTGGTGCTGGACGTGATGGCCAAGGACCGGGCCGCCGCGCGCCTGTACGAACGCCTGGGCTGGGAGCGTCTGGGCGCGATCACGCACGCCTTCGACGGATCCCCCGGGGTACCCGCGTACTGCTACGCCTGGGACTCCTCGACCAGGTAGCGGAGCTCCTGGACCCCGAACCACATGAGTTCGTGGTCCTCGGCGGCTTCGGAGGCCGGGTCGGCCGCGGCCTCGGCGACGTCGGCGGCCGCGTCGGTGTCGTCCACGTGGGCCGAACGCAGCTTCTTGTAGGGCACGCCGCCCCGAACGGTCACCCGGACGACCCCCTCGGCGTGGCGTCCGCCCCGCTCCACGGCGGGGTCGGGCATTTCGGCGGCGAGGACCAGGCGGCGGCGGGGCGCCCCGGGGTCCTCGGCGAGCATTCTCAGGGACGCCTCGGCCGCCGCGTACATGGCGTCGTACTCGGCCTCCTCCGTGTCCCCGTCGGGCCCGGCGTCGGCGGTGAAGGCCGGGAGGGCCTCCCCCTCCAGTCGGCCCCGGTCGAGCAGGGCCGTGAGCGCGGGGACGGTGCTGGGCAGGAAGACGTACATGGGCTCTCCAGGACGGGATCGGATCCCTACGAGTTTCCCAAAGAACCCGACCTGGTCAGACCGGCTGCCGTTCGTGATCGTCCTCGGGGGCCAGGAAGCGGGACAGCGCCCGGCGGGTGCTCTCCACGTCGGTGTGCAGGATGCCGGTCATTCCCAGGGACTCGGCCGTCTCGATGTTGTGCGCCAGGTCGTCGATGAACACGCAGTCCTCGGGCTCCAGGCCCATCTGCTCGCAGGTGTGCAGGTAGATGCGCTCCTCCGGCTTGCGCATTCCCACCTCTCCGGAGATCACCACGGTGTCGAAGGTGGACGCGAAGTGGTCGCGCGGATAGCCGTTGCCCCACGAGTTGGACAGCAGGGCGGTTCCGTGCCCGCTTCCCCGGGCCGTACGCAGGGTGTCGTACATGGCGTCGACCGGATCGAAGTGGGAGAACATGCGCTCGATGAGGCCCTGCGCCCGCACCGGGCCGCCGTGGGTGGAGCGCAGCAGGGCGGCCAGGTCGCGCTCGAACAGGTGGGTCTCGATCTCGCCGCGTTCCAGCGCGTGCACGGGGTTGTTCGGCACGCTGTTGTCGAAGTACGGACGCATGACCTCGTGGTAGTGGTCGATGTCGATCCGGTCGGACCTGAGCCAGGCCCGGATTCCCTCGGGCAGGGGTGGGGTGAGCACACCGCCCCAGTCGCAGATGACCCCTCGTCGGGTGCCGCTCATCCGGTCGCCTCCTTCGGTGTTCGCCTCGGGGACAACCCGCCCGACCCTGTGTGGAGCCGACAGAGGCCGGGCGGGGAACGGTTCTTCCCGTTCCCCGCCCGGTTCAACCGTGCGACCACCAGGTGGCGTCAGTACCCGAGACCGGTCCCCGACGTCACGTCGGCACCGGGGATGTCCACCGGCAGCGTGCCGGAGGGGTCGATCTTCCCCGCGATCGCCCGGGCCGCGGCCAGGCGGGAGACCTCCACCGCCGAGTACAGGGCGATGTAGCCGTCCACCTCCGGGAAGGCCTCCAGATCGTAGGGCCCGCCCTGGGCGACCACGACGACCGGGGTGCCCTCGGACTGACCGGAGGCCACCATCCCGCGTTGCTCCTCGGAGGTGCGCGCCCCGTTGGTGCCCACCACGAGCACGTCCTCGCCGCTGTCCACGACCTCCAGACCGGCGTCGGTGAGCGCCGGGGCGATCCGGTCGGCGCCCACGCCCTGGACGCGCACACGTGTGCCCGCGTCCAGCGGCAGGAGGTCCGCCTCGTTCCTGACGAGCGTGACGGAGGCGTCGGCCACCCGCTGGGCGGCCTCGGCGTGCTCGGGGTTCTCCATGGCCGCGTCGGCCTCGGCCGGGTCGGCGGACTCGCGCTCCAGGATCCCGCGCTTCTCCTTGAGCGTGAGGATGCGCAGCACGGACTGGTCGATGCGCTCCTCGGTGAGCCGACCACTCTCGACCGCCTCGCGGATCGCGGCGACAGCGGCGCCGGGGTCGGGCGGCATGAGGAGCTGGTCCACACCGGCCTCCACCACGCGGACGGCGACCTCGCCGTCGGCGTGGGTCTGGCGCACGCCCTCCATGTTGAGGGCGTCCGTGGTGACCACACCGTCGTAGCCGAGCTCGTCGCGCAGGATCTCGTCGATGATCACCGGCGACAGGGTGGCCGGGTCCTCGCCCGGGTCCAGCTGCGGCATCAGCACGTGCGCGGTCATGATGGCGTCCACGCCCGCGTCCACCGCCGCCCGGAACGGCGGCAGGTGCTCGGCCTCCCAGCGGTCGCGGGGCAGGTCGATGACGGGCAGGCCCGTGTGGCTGTCGACGTCGGTGTCGCCGTGGCCCGGGAAGTGCTTGATGACCGGCACCACGCCGTGCTCGGCGTAGGCGTCCGACTCGGCCAGCACCATCTCCGACACCAGGTCCGGGTCGGACCCGAAGGAGCGGATGCCGATGACCGGGTTGTTGGGGTCGGTGTTGACGTCGGCGTCGGGCGCGTAGTTCATGTTGACGCCGACCGCGAGGAGTTCGTCCGCCGTGGTCGACGCCCGCAGCGCCGCGAGGTCGGTGTCACGGGTGGCGCCGACCGCCATGGCGTCGGGGAACAGGGTGCCCACGGGCATGCGCACCACGAGGCCCTGTTCCTGGTCGATGCTGATGAACAGGGGGACTCCCTGCCCCTGTTCGGCAGCCTGGTCCTGCATGCCCGCCGACATCCGGGCGATCTGCTCGGCGTCGTCCAGGTTGGCGTCGAAGTAGATGACGCCGCCGGGCCGGTGCGCCTCGATCTGCGCGGCGTTGTCGGCGGCCGTGGTGCCCTGCGCGGTCAGGACCAGGAGCTGGCCGATCTTGTCGTCCAGGTCCATGTCGGCGAGCAGCTGCGGGGCCAGGACCGGCTCGAAGGGCTCGGCCGTGGCCTCGGCGCCGGGGTCGTTCTCGGGCGAGGTCTCCACCTCCTCGGGTGTGGTGCACGCTGTGGTGATCAGGGTGAGGGCCACGCAGGCCGGGGCCAGGGCGCGTGGAACGGACGGTCTCATAGGGACTTCTTCTCCACCGGATCGCTGGTTGCGGGCGGAGACTACCCGCTCGCGGGAGCGGGCTGGACGCACCCCGCCGTGGCGGGGGGCCGAACGCGGAGGGTCACTCCCAGACGAACAGGACCTCCCCCGGTTCGACGGCTCCCGCGGCCAGCTCGGAGAGCGAGCCCGGCTCACCGTCCAGGGCCACCACCGGCACCACAGAGGGCTTGCCCGCGGCGGCCACCGCTCCGGGTGACCAGCGGATCACCGGGGTGCCCGCCGCCACTTCCGTGCCCTCCTTCGCGAGGAGCGTGAACCCCTCCCCCGCGAGCTGCACGGTGTCGATGCCCAGGTGGACGAGGACACCGCGCCGGTTGTCCGCGGCCATGACCACGTAGGCGTGGGGGTGGAGCTTGACCAGGGTCCCGGCGATCGGGGCGACCGCCTCGTGTTGGGACTCCTGGCCGCCCTCCTGGCCCGGTTCGGGGTGGACGGCCACGCCGGGGCCGACCATGCTCTGGGAGAACACCGGGTCGGGCACCGTGTCCAGGGACAGGGCCGTTCCGGAGACGGGCGAGAGTACGCGCAGCGCACCGTTCAGGACTGACATGGGGGAGGTCTTCCCTGGGAGCGGGACTTAACCCGGATAAGGGGCAGCCAAAAGAGCACAAAGGCCTGACTTTCCGGGGCCCGCTCCGGCGGCTACTCGAGCAGGTCCCGGATGTCGTCCGTGAGGGAGTCCGCCTCCGGACCGACCACCACCTGGACGACGTTGCCCGAGACCAGGACGCCGTGCGCGCCCGCCGACCGCAGGTCGGCCTCCCGAACCAGCGCGGGGTCGCCGACCTCGGTGCGCAGCCGCGTGATGCAGGCCTCGATGTCCTCGATGTTGGCCGCGCCGCCCAAACCGGCGACGATCGCCGTTGCCTTGTCCGACATGTGCCCTCCGTGCTCTACCCGGGATCACGTGACCCGGGGGGTCTGAGCCGAGCTTAGAGGTGGCGTGCCTCACACGCCAGGGTCGGCGCGGTGGTCGATCGTCGCCGGGGACACGGCGCTCAGCCGGAGCGGCCGGAGTCCGCGCCGGTCGGGTTGTCCGGACCGGGTTCGGCCGTGCCGTCCGCCGTGGCTGCCGGGGCGGCCTGAGGGGTTCCCGGTTCGTCCGGATCCGGCTCGCGTCCCGGGGTGGGGAAGTTGAACCGGCTGATCAGCACATAGAAGATCCCGAAGTAGACCAGGAAGTAGAAGGCCCCGAACAGCAGCAGGACGCCCAACCCCTCGGTGTTGCTCTTCGTGGCGTTCAGCAGCAGGTCGATCAGCCCGGCCGAGAACCCGAAGCCCAGCTGGACGTCGAGCAGGTTCATCACCGCCAGGGAGACGCCGGTGAGAACGATGTGCACCCCGAACAGCACCGGAGCGACGAAGATGAAGGCGAACTCCACCGGCTCCGTGATGCCCGTGACGAAGGCGGTCAGCGCAGCGGGGATCATGATCGAACCGATCTGCACGCGCCGGGCCCTGGAGGCGGTCAGCCACATCGCGAGCGCGGCGCCCGGCAGACCGAACATCAGCACCGGGAAGAACCCGGACAGCATGCTGCCCGCCTCCGGGTCCCCCGCGAAGTAGCGCGTGATCTCCCCGTGCGAGACCACACCGTCCCCGTCGGTGTAGGTGCCCGAGACGAACCAGACGAACGAGTTCACCACGTGGTGCAGACCCATCGGCAACAGGATGCGGTTGACGATCCCGTAGAGCCCGGCGCCGAGAGCGCCCGCGCCGATGAGGGCCTCGCCCAGGTTCTGGATCCACATGCCGACGATCGGCCAGACCAGGCCGAGTACCACGCCCATGCCCAGCCCGGCCAGTGCCGTGACGATGGGGACGAAGCGGCGTCCGCCGAAGAAGCCGAGCCAGGTGGGCAGTTTGATCCGGTGGTAGCGCTGCCACAGCACCGCGGCGACCAGGCCCACCGCGATCCCGCCGAGCACGTCGGTGGGGTTCTTGACCGCATGGTCGATCATCGGGACGACGGCGTTGACCGCCTCCGGATCGGCGACCGGTTCCCTGGTGACCGGATCGGTCTCCAGCGGATAGGTGACAAGCCGGGATCCGATGTCACCGGTGGGGCCGTCGAACGTCACCATCGTCCAGGTGGCCACGCGGTCGAAGACCAGGTAGCCGACCACCGCCGCCAGGGCGGTCGAACCGTCCGCGCGCCTGGCGAAGCCGATGGCCACACCGATCGCGAACAGCAGCGGCAGGGCCTCGAAGATCGCTTCACCGGCGGTGCCCACGGCACCTGAGACCGGCTGCATCCAGCCCATACCGTCGATTCCCGCCAGGCCCTGCGCGCCGAGCAGGTCGTCCTGGCCGAGGCGGAGCAGGATCGCGGCGGCGGGCAGGACCGCGATGGGCATCATCAGGCTGCGGCCGAGCCGTTGGAGCACGGCCAGGGCGGTGGAGCCGCGTTTGCGTGCGGGGTCCCCGGACTGGTCCGAGGCCTTCTTCGCTGGGGTGGGGTCCGACATGGTGGGGGGTCCTCCCTCTCGGACGCGCGCCCCGAGGGCGCGAGACGTCAGTCTCCGTGCCTCCGCGGATCCAGACGGGAGTGCAGCTGGTACCGGTCGGCACGGTAGGTGGACAGGGCGAGTTCCACGCACTGTCCCTTGGCGAAGCTGCGGCGCTGCATGATCAGCACCGGGCTTCCGGCGGGTAGGCCAAGGAGACGGGAGTCGGCCGAGTCGCAGATCCCGGCCTCGATGGTCTGCTCACCGGAATCCAACAGGATGTCGAACTCGTTTTCCAGGACCTCATAGAGGGATCGTTCGGCCAGATCGTGGTCCTCCAGACCGGGAACCATGGCCGCCGGGATGTTGGAGCGCTCGACCGCCATGGGCTCGTCGTCGGCGGTACGCATGCGCTCGATGTGGTGGACGAGGGTGCCGGGGGCGATGTCGAGCATGCGTGCGGTGTGACCGCTGGCCGGGATGACCTGGCGAATCAGCTCCCGCGCTCCCGGCTCGAAGCCCCGGGCCCGCATGTCCTCGCTGAAGGAGGCCAGGACGAGGGACATCTCGATCTTGGGCCGGGCCACGAAGGTGCCCTTGCCGGGCACCCGGTACAGGCGGCCCTCGGCGACCAGCAGGTCGATGGTCTGGCGCACGGTCATGCGGGAGAGGCCGTAGGTGGAGCTGAGCTCGCGCTCGGAGGGGACCATGTCGTCCACGCCCAGCCCGGCCGCGGTGATCCAGTCCAGGAGCAGATCGCGGAGTTGGACGTACTTGGGCAGGGGGTTGCTGGCGTCGATCGGCATGGAGCGAGTGGCCTTCTCGGTCGGCGGGTCGGGTGGTCCGGTGGTCGGCGTTCGACCTTAGCGCGGCATCCGCCCGGACTCGTGACACTTGCCGGGTCATGCCGGGATCTGACTGGTATAGTCCGGACTAGACCATAGCTCGACCCGCGTGTCAATCCTCCTTGTGCCACGCGGTGTGAACCAGCATCGTGGCTGGCCAGAGACCTCGTCCGGGGCCGTCCACGAGCGACCGACGCGGCCCCCGGCGTACGTCCAGGACCGCACGTCCCCACCGGAAGGCTCCGCATGACCACCACGACGAGCGCGATGCGCTCCGAGATCGCCGATCAGCCCGAAGCCCTGCGCCGCACCTTCGCCGAGCTGCTGCCCCTGCGCGGGGAGATCGAGGCGCTCGGCCGCGCCACCAAGCACGTCCTGTTCATCGCTCGGGGCTCCTCGGACAACGCCGCGGTCTACGGCAGCTACCTCCTCCAGGCGCACACCGGTCGCCTGGCCACGCTGGGCTCCCCCTCCATCGCCACCGCCTACGGCGCGCGGATCGACCTGTCCGACGTCCTCGCCGTGGCCATCTCCCAGTCCGGCAGGACCGAGGAGATCGTCGAGACCATGCGCTGGGCGGCCGACTGCGGCGCCCGAACCGTCGGCGTCACCAACGGCGCGGACTCCCCGTTGGCCTCCGAGTCCGACGTCGCCCTGGTCACCAGGGCGGGGAGTGAGCTCGCGGTCCCCGCCACGAAGACCTACAACACCCAGCTGGCCGCCCTCGCGGTCCTGGCCCTGGGCCTGGGCGCGAAGCTGGACGCCGGGGAGCTGGAGCTGGTGCCGGACGGCATCGAGCAGTCCCTCGCGGCGCCCACCGACTCCCTCGAGGAGATCGTGGAGCGGATGGTGGCCGTCCAGGGCGCGGTGGTCTCAGGGCGCGGCATGGCCTTCTCCACCGCGCTGGAGGCCGCGCTCAAGCTCAAGGAGGCCTGTTACCTGCACGCCATGGGGCTGTCCTACGCGGACCTCCAGCACGGGCCGATCGCCGTCGTGGACCCGCGCACCCCCGCCCTGCTGGTGGCCGCGCCCAACGGCCCCACCCTGGAGGGCACGGTGGCCCTCGCCGAGCGGGTCCGCTCCGCCGGCGCCCCGGTGTTCGGCTTCGGCGGGGGTTCGGCCCTCGCCGCAGCCAGCGACGTCTCCGTCGCGGTTCCGGACGTTCCCGAGTGGGTCTCCCCGATGAACCTCATCGTCCCCGCCCAGCTGCTCACCGAGCACCTCGCCCGCCGTCTCGGCTACAACCCCGACGTCCCGCGCGGCCTCAACAAGGTCACCCAGACCACCTGAGCCAAGCGTTCTCACGCGCTCCGTGGGCCTCGGGCCACACGGGCGGCACACACGGCCCGGTACCGCACACACGCGGTGCCGGGCCGTCGGTGTTCCAGGTCCCGGTAAAGAATCCGGCCGCAGTGTCGAGAACGCGCGCCCGGCTCCGTCCCCGGTGTGAACGCGAACCACAATGGGTCGCACCGCACCAAGGAGAGGGACCATGGCCAAGTACCTGCTGCTCAAGCACTACCGAGGCGCCCCGGCCTCCGTGAACGACGTCCCCATGGACCAGTGGACGCCCGAGGAGGTCTCGGCGCACGTGAAGTACATGAACGACTTCGCGGCCCGACTGGAGGGGACCGGCGAGTACGTGGACTCCCAGGCGCTCGCCCCGGAGGGGACCTTCGTCCGCTACGACGGAGAGGGACGCCCGCCCGTCACCGACGGCCCCTTCCCGGAGACCAAGGACGTCATCGCGGGCTGGATGGTGATCGACGTCGACGACTACGACCGCGCGCTGGAACTGGCCGGTGAACTGTCGGCCGCTCCCGGAGCCGGGGGAAGGCCCATCCACGAGTGGCTGGAGCTGCGTCCGTTCCTGGGCGCCTCGCACACCATCGAGGAGTGAGCCCCGCGTGGCCGCCAACGTGGACGAGGCCCTGCTCCGGGGCCTCACCCCCGAGGTGACCGGCCTCCTCGTCCGACGAGGAGCCGACTTCGCGTCGGCCGAGGACGCCGTCCAGGACGCGCTGGTGGAGGCGGTGCGGGTCTGGCCCTCCGAGCCGCCCCGCGACCCCAAGGGATGGCTGGTCACCGTCGCCTGGCGCAGGTTCCTGGACGCCACCCGCGCCGACACCGCTCGCCGCAGACGCGAGGAGGTCGTGGAGGAGGAACCGGAGAGCGCAACCGCGCGGGCGCTGGACGACACGCTCCTGCTGTACTTCCTGTGTGCCCACCCGTCCCTGACCCCGTCGTCGGCGGTGGCGCTCACACTGCGCGCCGTCGGCGGACTCACCACCCGGCAGATCGCCCGCGCCTACCTGGTCCCCGAGGCCACCATGGCGCAGCGCGTCAGCCGTGCCAAACGCACTGTCTCCGGTGTGCGGTTCGACCGCCCCGGGGACGTCCGAACCGTGCTCCGCGTGCTCTACCTGGTCTTCAACGAGGGCTACTCGGGGGACGTCGACCTCGTCGCCGAGGCGATTCGGCTCACGAGGCAGCTCAACGCCGCCGTCGACCACCCCGAGGCCGCCGGTCTGCTCGCCCTCATGCTGATCCACCACGCCCGGCGCCCCGCGCGAACCACCCCGGACGGGGCCCTGGTACCGCTCGCCGAGCAGGACCGCTCCCTCTGGGACACGGGGGCCATCGCCGAGGGGGTCCGCGTGCTCCAGGGTGCGCTGGCGCACGACCGCCTGGGCGAGTACCAGGCCCAGGCCGCCATAGCCGCGCTGCACGCGGACGCGCGTACCGCCGAGGAGACGGACTGGCCGCAGATCGTCGAGTGGTACGACGAACTCGTGCGTCTGAGCGACAACCCGGTGGCCCGCCTGAACCGGGCCGTCGCCGTGGGCGAGGCGGAGGGTCCGCGGGCGGGACTGGCAGCCCTCGGTGAGCTGGACGAGTCACTGCCCCGGTACCGGGCCGTGGCCGCGTACCTGTACGAGCGCAGCGGCGACCTCGAGCGGGCGGCGCGACTGTACGCGCGGGCCGCCCTGGACGCCCCCGACCTCGCCGAACGCGCCCACCTGACACGGCGGGCCGCCCGGATCAACAGCGGGCGGTGACGCGTGTGGGCGCGGCCCCCTCGGGAGCCGCGCCCACACGCGTGATCTCTGGTGTCCCTCAGCCGTTACCTGGCCGTGGGGTCACCGTGGCACTTCTTGTACTTCTTGCCGGAACCGCACGGGCAGGGCGAGTTGCGGGCCGTGCCCGCGTACTCGTTGTCCACCGTCTCGCTGTGCCGCTCTACGGTGCCGTCCTCGCTCGGCGCGGAGTACTGGAGCCTGTTCGGCTGGTCCTCACCGAAACCGGGGACGACCACGTCCTCGGCGGGCTCGGCCTCCTCCTCGGGGGCGTCGGCCCTGGCGGCCTCCACGTCCTCGTCGACGGCCGTGGCCACCGCGGTGGCGCCGGAGGATCCACCGACGGCGGAGGCGGTCTGCGCGGCGGCGGCCGCCGTCAGGGCGGGCTCCTCCTTCTTGCGGACCTGGACCTCGACGTTGAAGAGGAAGCCGACCGACTCCTCCTTGATCGCCTCCAGCATCTGCTGGAACATGTCGAAGCCCTCGCGCTGGAACTCGATCAGCGGGTTGCGCTGGGCCATCGCGCGCAGGCCGATGCCCTCCTGGAGATAGTCCATCTCGTAGAGGTGCTCACGCCACTTGCGGTCCATGACCTGGAGGATGACGCGGCGCTCGACCTCGCGCATGGCCTCCTCGCCCAGCTCCGACTCGCGGGCGTCGTAGGCGGCCTTGGCGTCCTCGACCACCTGCGTGGCGATGAGTTCGCTGGTCAGCGTGTGGAGGTCGCCGTTCTCCTCGATGAACTCGTCGACCGTGAAGCTGATCGGGTAGACCTGCTTGAAGGCCCTCCAGAGCTTGTCGAGGTCCCAGTCGTCCGGGTCGCCCTGGGTGGTCTCCTCCACGACGTAGCCGCGCAGGACCTCCTCCAGCATCTCGATGACCTGGTCGCGCAGGTCCTGACCCTCCAGCACCTTGCGGCGCTCGGCGTAGATGACCTTGCGCTGACGGTTCAGGACCTCGTCGTACTTGAGGACGTTCTTGCGGATCTCGAAGTTCTGCGTCTCGACCTGGCCCTGGGCGGAGGCGATCGCCTTGCTCACCATGCCGGACTCGATCGGCTGGTCGTCGGGGATGTTCAGCTGGTTCATGAACACCTCCAGACGACTGGAGTTGAACAGACGCAGCAGGTCGTCCTGGAGCGACAGGTAGAAGCGGGACATGCCCGGGTCACCCTGACGGCCGGAACGGCCACGGAGCTGGTTGTCGATGCGGCGCGACTCGTGGCGCTCGGTGCCGAGCACGTAGAGACCGCCCGCCTCGACGACCTTCTCGTGCTCCGCCTCGAACTCGGCGGTGGCCTTCTCCAGCGCCTCGGGCCAGGCCGCCTCGTACTCCTCCGGGGTCTCGAGGGGGCTCAGGCCGCGGGCCTGGAGCTCCTCGTCGGCGAGGAAGTCGGGGTTGCCGCCCAGCATGATGTCGGTACCGCGACCGGCCATGTTGGTGGCCACGGTGACGGAGGCGAGCTTGCCCGCGCGGGCGATGATCGACGCCTCACGCGCGTGGTTCTTGGCGTTGAGGACCTCGTGCGGGACGCCCTCGCGCTTGAGCATCCGGGAGAGGAGTTCGGACTTCTCGACGCTGGTCGTACCGACCAGGACCGGACGTCCCTCCTCGTGGCGCTCGGCGATGTCCTCGGCCACGGCCTGGAACTTGGCGTCCTCGTGCTTGTAGACGACGTCCTTGACGTCCTCGCGGACCATCGGCTTGTTGGTCGGGATCGGCACCACACCGACGCTGTAGGTCTGCGTGAACTCCGCCGCCTCGGTCTGGGCGGTACCGGTCATGCCGGACAGCTTCTCGTAGAGGCGGAAGTAGTTCTGGAGCGTGACCTTGGCGAGAGTCTGGTTCTCGTCCTTGATCTTGACGCGCTCCTTGGCCTCGATGGCCTGGTGCATGCCCTCGTTGTAGCGGCGACCCGCCAGGACGCGACCGGTGAACTCGTCGACGATGAGGACCTCACCGTCCTTGACGATGTACTCCTTGTCCTTGCGGTACAGCTCCTTCGCCTTGAGGGAGTTGTTGAGGAAGCTGATCAGCGGGGTGTTGACGGCCTCGTAGAGGTTGTCGATCCCCAGCCAGTCCTCCACCTTCGCCACACCGGACTCGGTGATGCCCACGGTGCGCTTCTTCTCGTCGACCTCGTAGTCGTCGTCCTTCTTCAGGCGCGGCGCGATCTTCGCGAACTCGGCGTACCAGCGCGAGTTCTGCTCGGAGGGACCGCTGATGATCAGCGGGGTGCGCGCCTCGTCGATGAGGATGGAGTCGACCTCGTCGACCAGGGCGAAGAAGTGGTCCCGCTGGACGGTGTCCTTGAGCGAGAGCGCCATGTTGTCGCGCAGGTAGTCGAAACCGAACTCGTTGTTCGTTCCGTACGTGATGTCGGCCTGGTAGGCCTTGCGACGCGCCTCGGCGGTCATCTGGGGGCCGACGACGCCGACCTCCAGTCCGAGGAAGTGGAAGATCCGGCCCAGGTTCTGGGCGTCGCGTCGGGCGAGGTAGTCGTTGGTGGTGATGACGTGCGCGCCCTTGCCCGCGAGGGCGTTCAGGTACACCGCGAGGCTTCCGGTCAGGGTCTTGCCCTCACCGGTCTTCATCTCGGCGATGTTGCCCAGGTGAAGGGCGGCGGCGCCCATGATCTGAACGTCGAAGGGGCGCTGGCCCAGGGTGCGCTTGGCCGCCTCACGGACGGTCGCGAAGGCCTCGGGGAGGAGGTCGTCGAGGGACTCCCCCTCCTCGTAGCGCTCCTTGTACTCCTTGGTCAGGTCGCGCAGTTCGTCGTCCGAGAGGTCGACGTAGTCGTCCTCAAGGGCGTTGACCTGGTCCTTCAACTTCTTGAGCCGGCGCAGGATCTTACCTTCACCCGCGCGCAGGAGCTTGTCGAGTATGCCTGGCACTTCCTATGCGCTCCTCGCAGATCGCGGTTGGCTCCACCGAGGGGGTGGAGAGTCAGATCTAGGCCCGCTGACCGCTTCCCTTGGCCACGGAGGTCAGGGGTCAATCCTGGGTCCTCGGGCCTACATCCTAGAGGACCCGGAACCGCTTCCCGTCCTCTGGACAAACGAGCAGGACGGGCTTGGATGTTCCCGCCTTTTTCGTGAACATTCGTGCAGAGTCGTGCATTGTTCCGGGTAGTTCAAAGGGAGAGAGCGGTGGTTTCGGCCGACCTTTCAGGCCGGTTCGGGCGAATCTCCACCGAACGCGACCGTGTTCCCAGGGGGATCACCATGCGAACCAGAAGAGAGCGTGAACCCACCGAGACACCAGGCACTCCCCGACTTTCGAGGACACCGGACGACGCCGTGGACGAGTTCCTCCACGGACGGCGCCCCTCCGTGCTCGGTCCCAGGGACGAGGAGGACCCCGGGCTCGCGTGGGAGATGCACCGCCCCACGGACGAAGAGCAGGCCCGCAACGGGCACATCCGGGGGTTCCAGCGCCAGGGCGGTTCGCTGGCCCCGACCAACGGGCACCGGGGCAGCGCGGCGTCGTGGGTGTGCGTGGCCCTCGCCGTGGTGGGGTTCGGCTTCGGCGGTCTGGCACTGGTCCTGGGCGGATCGGTACCGCTGCTGGTCGTCGGAGCGGTCCTGATGGTCGCCGCCGCGGTGGTGGCGGGCGTGTTCGACATCCTCAGTGACGTGGTGCTGGACCCGCCGCGGCTGGAGCCGGAGGAGCCGCACGGGACCCCGCTCCGCCGCATCAAGCACCCGCGGAGGGCCTGACACCACAGACGCCGCGGCGGGCCGCTCGGGCCCGCCGCGGCGTCTGTTCGATGCACCTCCGTGCGGGGGTGTCGGGGACGAGGACGGTGCGGACTAGTCCACCAGACGCAGGACTCCGTAGTCGAAGCCCTTGCGGCGGTAGACGACGCTCGGGGTGTCCTTGACCTCGTCGTGGAAGAGGTAGAAGTCGTGTCCGACGAGTTCCATCTCCATCAACGCCTGGTCGATGCTCATCGGCTTGGCCTGGTGGAACTTCTCCCGCACGACGACGGGGGTCTCCCCCTGGGTCTCGAGTTCCACGAACTCGTCGGAGAAGCGTCCGTCGAGTTCGACGCCGTCGATCGCCTCGTCGTCACCTCGCTGGGCCGGGGGGGCCTTGGTGACCGTCTGGACGGATGAGGGCAGATCCCCGGGGAGGTCGGCCGTCGCGGCCGCGACGGAGACGGGAGTGTGGTTGCCGCGGTGCACCTTACGGCGGTCCGCGGACTTGCGGAGGCGGGCCTCGATCTTGTCAATCGCGAGGTCGAGAGCGCCGTGACGGTCCACGGACGCGGCCTCGCTCCGGATGACCGGGCCGTCGGAGTGGATGGTCAGTTCAACCCGCTCGCGGACGTCAGCGAGCTTGGGGTTGCGCTCCTGGGACACCTCCACATCGACGCTCATGCCCTTGCGCTCCCACTTGGAGAGCCTGTCGAGCTTGTTCTCGACGTGCTGTCGGAACTTCTCACTCACACCAGTGCGTCGACCTTTGACGATGATGTCCATAGGACCCCCTTCATCGCGTGGCCGCCGTGAAGGCGACGGCCAGGCTGGCTCTGCTCCCCTCCCGTGGCGGGGAGGGTGTGACGCGTCAGCCCTCCTTCCGTTCGTGCCCCGTTCCCTGGAGGGACACCGCTCGGTTGGAAATGCGTATACCCACCAGAGGCAGGGTCATCACGCGCCCCAGGGACTCGATTGGCCGGGACCTCTGGAGGGAAAAGAAGACATGAGACTCGATTGGGGTGAGTCACCCACCAGATGGCGCACACCGGGCGGGCCGATCGGAGCCCGGGAAGCTCCGGGAGGGGAGTGCCGAGGCGTCGTCGGGCCGTGGGCAAGCGCGTGAGGGCCCGCGCCCCCGGGGTCTGCACCCCGGGCACGACGGACCCCCCAACGTCGGTATGCCACCCGTCCGGCCGACCTGGTCTTCGTCCCCACATCCGCCTGCTGAGAGTGTCGCCGCTCTTGTACGCGACTACTGCTCTTCTCCCGGTCATGAGGGACATCGGGACCCTCAGCGGGGCAGGGCTTACCTCTAAGGCGCACCGTGATCGGTCGACGAAAAGTCGCCTTACGTGGGCCGTTTCGCCTGCGCCTGGCATCGGCTTGCCGGATGGGCTCCACGGTGTTTCGGGGAGCTCTGAGTATCCGGCGCAACCACGGACCCGGACGGGTGCCATACCTGGACCGTAACCTGTCCCAGCGCGGATGTCAGGTAGCGAACGGGGTACCAAGCGGTCGACAAGCGCCGCAAACCCTTGCGAACAGGCATGTTTCGCCCGATCAGGGGGGTTTGTAAAACCTTCTTTCCGACCTGCTCCCCAATCCCGAACCTGGACGGCCCGGAACCCGGTCCCGCTCCGCGAACACCAGGGCGCCCACCACCCTCGCACCCTCCGCGCGCAGCGCCCGGGTCGCCTCCTCCACCGTCGCCCCGGTGGTGAGCACGTCATCCACCACGACCACCCGACGCCCGCGGACGTCCCAGCGTTGACCCCTCGGCCCGTCCGCACGAGCCGGGACCTCTCCCGGGCGGCTCCGGCGCCACCAACCCCTCCAGGACCGGGGCTCTGCCGTCAGGCCACCCGTTCGGTCACCCCGCGCCACCGCGGGCGGACCCGCGTTCCGGACCGCCGTGGTGGACACGTCGTCCGGTGGAGCCTCGCGTGGTCCGTTCGTCGACTGACGCCCGGTCCCGAGGCCGGGCACACCGAGCCGTTCCGTCCGGCGCTGACCCACCCGGCGCCGCCAACCCCTCCACGCCCCACCGGGCCTGCGCGGTTCGGCCGTGAAGACGTCCAGCCGGTTGCCCAGGCGGTCCGCACGGCACAGTCCCGCCTGGGGGCGGGCGCGGTGCCGGTAGCGGAGCACCGGCGCCACCCCGGCCGTGCCCGTGGGGCCCACCTCGTGGGCGCAGACGCCCGCCAGGCCCAGGACGGGGCTCCGTCCCGGGCGCGGGCCCCCGCGCGCCGGGACCGGCACCAGGAGGGTGTCCGGGGCCGCCCAGCCCGAGGCGCGGTAGGCGACTGCCATCCGCTCCCCCAGGAACCGCGTGAGACGGCGTTCGCCGCCGTGCTTGAGGGAGAGCAGGACCCGGCGGTGGTGTCCCGCGTACGGCCCGGCGGCCCAGACCGGCGGACAGTGTTCGCGTCCCCGCGCCCGGTGCGGCCGGTGGTCCAGCAGGGCCCGACAGGCCGCGCACAGGGGATCCCCGGGGCCGGAGCAGCCCGCGCAGTCCCGGCGCTGCACGAGTTCGGTCAGGGGGTCGAGGAGGGCGGCGACCATCCGGAGCACCCGCAGGAGCGCGCCGAGCCACCGCCTCCCGCAGGAGGCACCGATCGGGTTCATGCTTCCAGCTTGTGCGGTCCGGGCCCCGGGCGCCAGTGCGGGACCGCGGCCTGTGGACAACCGAGCCGGAAGCGGTCAGCCCGGGAAGGTGGGCGAGCCGCCCTCCACCACGTTCTGCCAGTTCAGGGGGTCGTTGGACACCCAGATGTTGCCGTCGTCCGACCCCGCGAGCAGCGGCTGGCCGGGGGCACCGGAGATGGAGATCATCCCGGCGACCGGCGCGCCAGCGCTGGCGGCGGGCGTACCGCCGTCCAGGGAGACGAACAGGGCCTGCGTGGTGCCGCCGTCCCGGCTGCCCAGGACGACCAGTTGGTCGCTCGAACGCCAGGAGATGCTGGTGATGTCCTCGAGTTCCTGGTCGGCGAGGCTGATGAAGGCGCCGACGGACACCTGACCGTCCTCGTTCTCCACCACCCGGCCGACCTGGAGCGAGCGCTCTCCGTCGCGTTCGGTGACCACTGCGGCGCGGGCGCCGTCACGGGAGATCCTGAAGTGCACCAGCGACTGGTCCCGCAGGCCCCTGACCTCGGCCTGGACCACCTCGTCCCCGTCACGGAGCAACCACAGCGCGATGTCCCCGGGGGCGGGCGGGTCCTCTTCGGCCGCGCCCTCGGTACCGGGTTCCTCGTCGGCGCGGGGCGCGTCCTCGTCGTCGTCCTCGTCCTCGGAACGGCCCCCGTCCCCGGTCTCCTCGACGACCCAGAGATCGCCGTTCACGTCCCAGGACAGTTCGGTGAACACGCCGTCGCCGAGCACCTCCCGGGTCTGGGCTCCGGGGCTGGCGAAGCTGGTGACCACCTCACGGCCGCCCAGGGTGATGCCGGCGATGGTGCTCTCGTCGAGGGAGACCGCGAACCGGTCGAGCGGGACCTCACCCGCGCCCAGGGGGCCGGCGACCCGCTCGGCGTCGTTGAAGTTGTCGGCGTCCCAGTCGGCCGCCGACCACAGCTGGCCCTCGTGCGTGTAGTAGGCGTGGACCCCCGAGAAGGTGGCGCCGGGGCTGACCCGCGACCAGTAGTCGCTGCCCGGGCGGGGGCGGTCGGAGCTGTCTCCGTCGGACTGCGGGAAGCTCACCTCCTCGCCGTTGATCCTGAGGGTGAACTCCTGGATCTCGGGGAGTTGGCGCAGGGTCCAGGCGATCTGGGCGCCCATGCCGTACTCGTCGGCCTCGTTCTGGCCGTTGATGTTGATGACCGCGCGTTCGGCGTCGATCTCCAGTCGGGGCGCGGTCTCCTCGGGGAAGGCGGACAGCACGGCCGGGGCCAACCAGTCGGTGGGGCCGCCGATGAGCTTGCGCAGCAGGCGTTCGGCCAGCTGGTCGGTGCTCACGGGCAGGTACACCGGGTCCGGTACCAGGGCCGTCCCCGCCGGGTTGAAGAAGTACAGGTTGAACGGGCGGTAGGTGCGCTCCACATCCAGCTGGCTGAGGATGATCTCGTCCGGCAGGTCCTGGATGCGCCACTCGCCCTCGGGGTCGTCGCCCTCCTTGGCGAGGGTGAACGTCTCCTCCAGCATGGTTCCGGTCTCGGCCGGGACGTACTTGCCGCTCTGGTCGATGCTGGCGATCTCGTTGCTGCGGATGCGCACGGTGGCGCTGAGGCCGTCCGAGGAGACCTCGGAGTCCATGTCCACCGCGTCGAGGTCGGAGAAGACCCGGACCGCGGCGTCCGGGGTCCACTCCTCGCTCTGCTCGGGGAGCATGTAGCTGCGGGCGGCCTTGTGGTCCTCCTCGAAGCTGCCGAGGTCCTTGAGGAACCCGTCGATCAGCCCCTCGGGCTCCACCCCGGGTTGCGGACCGGCGGGCAGGAGGCGCACGTAACCGCCATAGGGGTCGCCGGAGCCGTCCCCGCCCTCACTGGGGACCACGGGTCCGGTCATGGGGACGCTCGCACAGGCCGCCAGGGACACACAGGCGAGCGTTCCGGCCGCTATGGACCGCACGGCCCGGGCCAGTCGCCCCTGGCGCTCCACGTCGCTCACAGCGCCTCCTCCTCGTCGGGACCGAACCGGCCCCGCTCCGGTCCCCGCACGTCCTCGGTCCCGTTGCCGCCGTCCTTGTCGCCGAAGGGCGGGTAGTTGCGTCCCAGCGCGATCTCCGGCGGCACCAGCGGCAGCGGTGAACCGCGCAGCTCGGCGCCGGACTGGCGGGGCAGGGAGAGCCGGAACTGCGAGCCCTGGCCGGGCAGGCCCCAGGCCTGGAGCCAGCCGCCGTGCAGAGTGGCGTCCTCCTTGGCGATGGACAGGCCGAGACCGGTCCCGCCGGTCGTGCGCACCCGTGAGTAGTCGGCCCGCCAGAAGCGGTCGAAGCACAGGTGCTCCTCCCCCTCCTTGAGCCCCACCCCGTAGTCGCGCACGGCGATGGCGACGGCGTCGCGGTCGCCCGCGGCGGCGACCACCACGTCGCGTCCCTCGCTGTGTTCGATGGCGTTGACCACCAGGTTGCGCAGGATGCGGTTGATCCGCCGGGTGTCGAACTCGGCGACCACGGGGTCGACGGGCAGGCGCAGGATCACCTTGATGCCCCGGCGCTCCGCGATCTGTTCGGCGTCGCCCACCGCCTTCATGACGGAGTCCCGGATGTCCGCGGACTCAATGCCCAGGGTGGCGGCCCCGGCGTCGTGGCGGCTGATCTCCAGGAGGTCGGCCAGGAGTTCCTCGAACCGTTCCACCTGGCTCTGGAGCAGCTCCACGGACCTGCGGTGGGAGACGTCCAGCTCCTCGCGGTCGTCGAACAGGAGGTCACCGGCCATACGGATGGTGGTGAGCGGCGTCCGGAGCTCGTGCGAGACATCGGAGACGAACTGGCGCTGGAGCTTGGACAGCTCCTCCAGTTCCTGGATCTTCTCCTGGAGGTTGCCCGCCATGTCGTTGAAGGACATCGCGAGCCGGGCGAGGTCGTCCTCGCCCTGCACCGTCATGCGTTCGGTCAGGTCCCCGGCCGCCAACCGTTCGGCCGACTGCGCGGCGGAGCGCACCGGTGTGACCACCTGGCGGGTGATCATGAACGCGATCAACCCGAGGAGGATCACCAGCAGGACCGCCACCAGGGCGACCGTGCCCTGCACGAGGTCCAGGATCTCCTGCTCGTGCTGGAGCGGGAAGATGTAGTAGAGCTCGTAGGCCTGGTTGATCTGCGCGCCCACGACCAGGGCCGGTTCGACCGAACCGTCCTCCATGTCGATGCGCGTGTACGTGTGGTACTGCTGATCGAACACCTCGGACTGGCGGACCTGCTCGACCAGCCGCGGCGGGACGCTGCCCTCGCCGGTGGCCCAGCCGAGTTCGTCGCTCACCGACGGCAGGATGAACACGCTGTAGAGACCGGTGTCGCCGCTGCGGCTGGTCAGCTCGCTGGCGACGTTGTTCAGGAGACGGTTGCGGTCACCGATCTCGTTCTCCTGGAGCTCCGCGAGCGCGTAGCTGAGCCCCGCGCGGTGGTCGTTGACCGCCGCGTTGGTCTTGGCGTCCAGCAGACCGCTGCGCACCTCGGAGATGAGCACGTACCCCAGCCCCGCCATGACCAGCAACGACAGGACCAGGGTCGTGCTGATCACCCGCAGGTGCAGGGAGCGGCGCCAGTTGGTGTGCACTCCGCGCACCAGCGCGCGGGCCGCGCGCTGGGCGAGGAGGTAGGCACGGGTCAGGCCCGTGTTGTTCTCCCGCCAGCCGCCGCTCTCGGGCAGGCCGGAGGGAGGGGCGGACCGCTCCCCCTCGGAGTCGGCTCCCCTCCCCTCCTCGGGTTCGGACGCGGTCATGTGGGTCCCGAGCGGGTCAGGCGGTCCCGGCCTTGTAGCCGACGCCGCGGACGGTCACGACGACCTCGGGGTGCTCCGGGTCCTTCTCGATCTTGGCGCGCAGGCGCTGCACGTGCACGTTGACCAGGCGCGTGTCAGCGGCGTGGCGGTAGCCCCAGACCTGCTCCAGCAGGACCTCGCGGGTGAAGACCTGGCGCGGCTTGCGGGCCAGGGCGACCAGCAGGTCGAACTCCAGCGGGGTGAGGCTGATCTGCTCGCCGTCGCGGCGCACGGCGTGCCCGGCGACGTCGATGGTGATGTCCCCGATCTGGAGGACCTCGGGCGCGGGCTCCTCGGTGCGCCGCAGGCGCACGCGCACGCGGGCCACGAGCTCCTTGGGCTTGAAGGGCTTGACGATGTAGTCGTCGGCGCCCGACTCAAGGCCGAGGACGACGTCGACGGTGTCGCTCTTGGCCGTGAGCATGACGATGGGAACCCCGGACTCGGCGCGGATCTGACGGCACACGTCGATCCCGTCGGCCCCGGGCAGCATCAGGTCGAGGAGGACCAGGTCGGGTTTGGTCTCGCGGAAGGCCTCGAGAGCCTTGTCGCCGTCGTGGACGAACGAGGGCTCGAACCCTTCACCGCGCAACACGATGCCCAGCATCTCGGCGAGGGCGAGGTCATCGTCGACAACCAGTACACGTCCCTTCATTGGTGTGTCCGGCGCCAGGGGTCCGCAACCGCCTCGGGGCGGAGGGGATACCGGCGCCTACTCCTCTCTCCTGGAACACTCAAGCGGCGTCAGTGGTCGGTGCCCGTGATCCCCGTGTCGGGGAACGATCCCCGACTGGGGACCGCGTTTCGTCTCCCCCAACCTTGCCAGCTTCGGACACTGTTGGAAGAGCGGTCAGCGGTGTTGGGCCCTTTTGGACCGTATTCGGTCACCGGCGGCGTCATCCCTGGCAAGGAAGGCCCGGAAAGCTTCGTGACTTGGCCGGTTGGTAACAGAAAGCATACAAAAGGAATGAAGTGCGTGGGTTGCCTACGACACACTGCAAGCCCACTGAGAAGCGGTGGAACCGGCCGGTAGGTTGGTTTCCGACACGTCAGAATTGGCGCGAAAACGCTCGCGCGCAGTAACCGAACCTCACGGAGGGCGGGCAGATGAGCCAGGAGGACGACCACCGGGAGAGGCCGGGGGACGCCCCCGACGTTTCCGGAGGACAGGGGTCGCCCGATTCTGGAGACACCGGGGCGGGTGGTTGGGCCGCTCCGGGACAGGGCCCCGCCGCACCTGGTGAGGGTGGTGCGACACCCACGCCTCCGGGACCGCGGCCAGGTCAAGGGACCCCCGGCTTCGCTCCCCCCGAGCAGGTGCCGACCCCCGGATACGGCAACCCTGCGGGGCAGGGCACCCCGCCGGGGTACGGGCAGGCACCCGGCCACCCGCAGCAGCCGGGCCCGGGAACCCCTCCCGGTTACGCGCCACCTCCGGGGTACGGCCCGCCCCCCGGGTACGGGCAACAGCCCGGCTACGGGCAACAGCCCGGCTACGGGCAACAGCCCGGCTACGGGCAACAGCCCGGGTACGGCCAGCAGCCCGGCTACGGGCAGCAGGGCTACGGTCCCCCGCCCGGCGCCCATCAAGCCTGGCGTGGTGGCACTTCGGCCGATGTCGCTCGGCGACGTCTTCAACGGCGCGTTCAGCTACGTCCGCCAGAACCCCCGGACCACCTTCCTGCTGTCACTGATCGTCATGGCGGCCGCGTCGATCATCGGCAGTGTCGCGGCGACCTGGGCCACGGGCGACTCCCTGGCGTCCCTGAACATGTTCGACGAGATCATGGCGGACCCGGAGGCGTTCGACCCGGACGACCCGATGTTCGCGACCTCGCCGATGGCCACGATGCTGAGCTTCCTCGGCAGCCTCGTCGTCATGGTCGGCGGGGCGATGCTGATCGGCATGCTCTCCGGTGTCGTCGGCATGGCGGTACTGGGCTACCGGCTCACCATCGAGCAGGCCTGGGCCTCGGTTCGCGGACAGATCGGCTCCATCATCGGTCTGGCCTTCATCAGGCTGGCCATCCAGGTCATCATCGGCGTCGTCGCCTTCATCGCCTTCTTCGTGGCCCTCTTCGTCGGCCTCATCACGGGCTTCGGCATGGCCGACCCCGTGGTCGGGCTCATTATCGGGTTCCTCATCATGCTCGTGGCGGCACTGGTGATCGGCGTCCCCGCGCTGTGGATCTGGGTGCGCCTCTACTACGCCATGCCGTTGGTCGTGCTGGAACGGCTCGGGCCGGGCCAGGCCATCGCTCGCTCGTGGCGGATCTCCCAGGGCGCCTGGTGGCGCACCCTCGGCTACTGGCTGCTCAGCGCGCTGATCGTGCTGGTGGTCAACCTGATCCTGGCCGGACCGGTCGGCCTCGCCATGCCCTTCCTGTTCGAGGTGGAGACCTTCGGCCCGGTCCTGGCGGGTGTCGTCAACTACGTGGCCACCGTGCTGATCTACGCCCTCACGCTGCCCTTCGTGGCCGGTGTCACCACGCTGCTGTACATCGACCTGCGGATGCGCCGTGAGGGTCTGGACCTCCAGCTGCACCAGATCGCCCAGCGGGGGCAGCCGGTCGGCGCGGAGGTCTACCTTCCGGGGTACCGGGCGTGAGGCCGCTCGTCGCTCCCATGGACGTGACCGGGGAGGAGGGTCGGCGCCGCGCCATCGAGGAGCTGTCCGACCCCCTCTACGGCAAGAGCGAGCCCTCCCTGCTGGACCGGTTCCTCAACTGGCTGGGGGAACTCCTGGACCGCCTGGCCTCAGCGGGCGCGGGGGTCATCCCCGGCGGGTGGCTCCTTGGCCTGGTGCTGCTGGTGGTGGCGGTCCTGGTGATCGCCCTGATCGTCTACCTGCGCCCCTCCCGCAACCGAGGGGTGGAACCTCCCCTGCACAAGGGCGCGGTGCGCACTGCCGCCGACCACCGCGCGCTGTCCGACCAGGCCGAGGCGCGGGGCGACTTCGCCGAGGCCGTGACGGAGCGGCTGCGTGCCATCAGTGTGGACCTGGAGGAGCGGGCGATCGTCGCACCGCGTCCCGGACGGACCGCCACCGAGCTGGCCGCCGAGGCCGCCCGGTCGCTGCCCGGGCAGGCCCAGGGACTGGATGAGGGCGCCCGCCTCTTCAACGACGTGGTCTACGGCGACCGCGTCGCCACGACCGAGTCCGCCCGCACCATGCGTGAACTGGACGTACGGCTGAGCGCGGCCCGCCCCGTACTCGACGACGAAGGGGCCCGATGACGACCACCGCACCGGGACCGGTCACTCCCCGACCAGCCGCCGGACGCCTGTGGCGTGCCAGCCGGCTACCACTCGCCGTCATCACCGTGCTGGTCGTGGCCGCCGTCCTGTTGTCGCTGGGCGAGGAACAGTTCCCGTCCGGCTACATGGAGCCCGGCAGTCCCGAACCCCAGGGTTCCCGCGCGCTGGCGCAGTTGCTCGACGAGGACTCCGACGTGTCAGTCACCCGCACCTCCGAGGCGGCCGTCCGGGCGGTGGAGCAGTCCGGGGACGACACTCTCCTGCTGCTCATGCTCGACCACCGGCTGCTCCCCGAGGAGCTGGAGGCGCTCGCCGAGCTGGAGACCGACACCTTCCTGGTACAGCCCTCGTTGCGCTCCCTCACCACCTTCGCGCCCGGTGCGGACGTGACCGGAAGGGCTCACGGGGACGCCAACCTCGCGCCCGACTGCGCGCTGCCCGACGCCACCCTCGCGGGGGACGCCGGGGTGGCCGGTGAGGTCTACTCCGCCGGGTCCGGGGTCGAGGCCCTGGGCTGCTACCCGTCCGGGGACGGCTTCTCGGTCCTCCAGGTGGCCAGGCCCGACGGCTCCACGACGACGGTCCTGGGCACCGGCGCCCCGCTCACCAACCGTGATCTCGACTCGGCGGGCAACGCGGCGCTGATGCTCAACCTGATCGACGCGGAGCACGTGGTGTGGCTGCGGCCGGACCCGCCGCAAGAGGTCGGGGGCGCCAGCCTGTGGGAACTGGTCCCGCCGGGTCTGCGCTGGTCGCTGGTTCCGCTGACGCTGGCCCTGCTGCTGTTCGCCCTCTGGCGGGGGCGGCGGATGGGCGCGCTGGTCCCCGAGGCGCTCCCGGTCGTGGTCCGGGCGGCCGAGACCACCGAGGGCCGCGCCGGGCTGTACCAGTCCCGGCAGGCGCGCGACCGAGCGGTCGCCGCGCTGCGCGCGGGTTTCCTGGAGCGGTCGGTGCCGAGGCTCGGCCTGCACTCGGAGGCCGGTCCGGACGCCGTGGTGGCCGCCGTGGCCGAGCGGAGCGGGGCCGACCCCCAGACCGTCGGGCCGTTGCTGTACCCGGCCGAACCCGACCCCCACACGGCCGACGACTCGGCCATGCTGCGGCTGGCCGAGGAGCTTGACCGACTCTCCGAGGCACTGCGGTGAGCCCCGCGCCACCGCGCCCCGGACGAGAACTGACCACTGAGGTATCGAGAGAGGTAGACGGCACGTGAGCGCCTTCACACCCGAGGCACTGCCCTCCGCCGACGAGGCCCGGGCGGCGCTGACCGCCCTGCGCCACGAGGTGGCCAAGGCGGTCGTGGGCCAGGACGAGACGGTGACCGGTCTGGTCGTGGCACTGCTGTGCCGTGGCCACGTACTGCTGGAGGGCGTGCCGGGTGTCGCCAAGACGCTGCTGGTGCGCACGGTCTCGCAGGCCCTGTCGCTGGACCACAAGCGGGTGCAGTTCACCCCGGACCTGATGCCGGGCGACGTGACGGGTTCGCTCGTCTACGACCAGCACACGGCGAAGTTCGAGTTCATGAAGGGCCCGGTCTTCACCAACCTGCTGCTGGCCGACGAGATCAACCGGACGCCGCCCAAGACCCAGGCCTCCCTGCTGGAGGCCATGGAGGAGCGGCAGGTCACCGTGGAGGGGCGTCCGGTCGCGCTGCCGGACCCGTTCATGGTGGCTGCCACCCAGAACCCGGTCGAGTACGAGGGCACCTACCCGCTGCCCGAGGCGCAGCTGGACCGGTTCCTGCTCAAGGTGACCGTCCCGCTGCCCGAGCGCAACGCCGAGGTGGCCATGCTGGGCCGGCACGCCGCCGGGTTCGACCCGAGCGACCTGACCGCCGCCGGGGTGACCGCCGTGGCCGGGGCCGCCGAGCTGCACGCCGCCCGTGCGTCGGTGGCACAGGTGCGGATCGCCCCCGAGGTCCTGGGCTACATCGTCGACCTGTGCCGGGCCACCCGTTACTCCCCCTCGCTCCAGCTGGGCGCCTCGCCCCGTGGCGCCACGGCGCTGCTGCGCACGAGCCGGGCGTGGGCGTGGCTGTCCGGCCGTGACTACGTGACCCCCGACGACGTCAAGGCCCTGGCCAAGGGCACACTGCGACACCGGATCGGTCTGCGCCCGGAGGCCGAACTGGAGGGCGCGACCGCCGACGGCATCCTCGACGGCGTGCTGTCCTCCGTCCCGGTGCCGCGCTGATGGTGGTCACCGGCCGGGCGGCTCTGCTGGCGCTCGTCGCGGCGGGCGCGGTGGCGATCTCCGGCGACATCGGCGGGATCGTCACCTACGTCTCGGCGGGCCTGGTGGTACTGCTGATCGTTCTGGACGTGCTGCTGGCGACCGGTCCGGGGCGGCTTCGGCTGTCCCGGGAGGGCGACACCACACTGCGCCTGGGCGAGACGGCCGAGGTGTTCGTGACGGTGGCCAACCCGACCCGGCGGCGGCTGCGCGGCCGGGTCCGCGACGCCTGGCAGCCGAGCGCGCACTCCTCTCCCAGGGCCCAGCCGCTGCTGGTGGGCCCCGGGGAGCGGCGCCGAGTGCGGACCACGCTCACACCCACGCGCCGGGGTGACGCCCGCGCCGCCGGGGTGACCGTGCGCAGCGTCGGACCGCTGGGGCTGGCCGGGCGGCAGCGCACGCTCACGGCCCCCTGGACGGTGCGGACGCTGCCGCCCTTCCACAGCCGCAGGCACCTGCCCGGCAAGTTGTCCCGGCTTCGTGAGCTGGAGGGGCAGCACACGGCGATGGTGCGCGGCCAGGGCAGCGAGTTCGACTCGCTGCGCGACTACGTGCCCGGCGACGACGTGCGCTCCATCGACTGGCGGGCCACCGCGCGCAACGACGGCGTGGTGGTGCGGACCTGGCGGCCCGAACGGGACCGGCGCATCCTCGTCGTGCTGGACACCGGCCGCACCTCGGCTGGCCGGGTGGGCGACACCCCGCGACTGGACCACGCGATGGACGCCGCGCTGCTGTTGACGGCGCTGGCGGGCAAGGCGGGCGACCGGGTCGACTTCATGGCCCACGACCGGACCGTGCGCGCCCAGGTCCGGGCCTCCGGAAAGGGCAGCCAGGTCAACCGGGTGGTGGAGGCCATGGCCCCGCTGGAGCCCACGCTCGTGGAGTCGGACCCGGCGGCACTGGTGAGCTCCGTGCTCACCCAGGGGCGGTCGCGCAGGCTCGTGGTGCTGCTGACCGACCTCGACGCGACCTCGCTCGAGGAGGGGCTGCTGCCGAGGCTGCCGCTGCTGTCGGCTCACCACCTGCTGCTGGTGGCGGGGATCAGGGACCCGGAGGTCGAGGAGATGGCCGCGGGTCGGGGCAGCCCCGAGGCCCTGTACCGGGCGGCGTCGGCCGAGCGGACGCTGAGCGAGCGGCACCGGATCAGCAGGGAGCTGCGCCGGATGGGCGCCGAGGTGGTGGACGCGGGTCCCGAGCAGATCGCTCCGGCGCTCGCGGACGCCTACATCAACCTCAAGGCCCAGGGGCGGCTGTAGCGACGGGACTGGCAAGGGGGCCACCACCGCGCGCGGTGGTGGCCCCCTTCGTGATCCCGGGTCAGGCGTCCTCGCCGGAACCGCCCCGGAGTTTGGCGCCGACCTCGAGGGCGGACCGCTCCTCGGTCAGCAGCCGCAGGGCCTCCTCCTTGGAGATGGGGGTGCGCGGTGTGACCAGGCTGACGGCCACCCCGGCGACCAGGGCCACCGCCAGCGACGGGATCACCGCGTTGCCCCAGAAGGCGGTGAACGACGGGACGTTGTTGACGACCAGGGCGGCCACCGAGCCGCCCAGCATCGCGGCGATCCCGCCCTGCCAGGTCGCACGGGGCCAGAACTTGCCCAGGAGCGACGCCACCAGCAGGCCGGTGAGCACGGTGGAGATCATCAGGGTGATGTAACCGATGAGGGTCGTGGCCATGAGGGAGAACACCAGGGCGAGCCCCATCACCGCGGTCAACCCCCACCGCGAGTAGCGCACCACGTGTTCTGGGTCGGGCAGTCTGCCGGTGACGACCTGGGAGATGTCGCGCACCAGGATGGTGACGCTCACGATGGCGTCCGAGTCACCCGAGGACATCGTGGCCGACAGTCCCGCCACGAGCAGGAACGCGCCCAGCCACACCGGGAACAGGGTGGTGACCAGGTACGGGAACGCCATGTCCGGGTTTTCCAGGGCGGGTTCGAGGGTGCGGGCGGACATCCCGGCGATCGCCGGGAGGGCCGAGAAGGCAGCGAAGAGGACGCCGGCGAGGAGGAAGCTGCGCCGAACGGTCCGCACGTTGACGGCCGCGTAGATCCGCTGGCGGTACGAGGGGGTGGCCAGCACACCGACGGCGATGACCACGGCGAGGGAGAGCGCGGGCACCGGGCCCAGAGCCTCGTAGCCGAACAGGGAGAGCGCCTCATCGGAGGAGCCCTCGCTGAGCCCGTCGAGTCCGCCGACGCTCACCAGGGCCAGGACGGCGAGGACGGTGAAGCCGAGGAAGAGGATGGTGCCCTGGATGGCGTCGGTGATGACCACCGCAAGGTAGCCCCCGACGATCGTGTACACGCCAAAGCCCAGGGCGATGACCACCTTGGCCGTGTTCTGGTCCATGTCGGTGAGGAAGGACAGGTACATGGCCCCGCCCATGATGTGCGCGCCCAGCCAGCCCACCGAGGCCAGGAACAGCAGGACGGCCACCACCCCCTTGATCGCGCGGCTCGCGCCGAAGTAGTAGCTCATCTCCTCCGGGAAGGTCATGAACCCCTTCTCGCGCACGTCGGAGAAGAGCCACAGCAGGAGGAGGACTCCGGCCGCTCCGCCCACCCCGTACAGGGTCCCGGCCCAGCCGTTCTGGTAGGCGAAACCGACCGCGCCCAGGCTGGATCCGGTGCCGACCAGGGTGGCGAGGGTGCTGCCCATGACCAACGGGGTGCCCAGACCGCGTCCGGCGAGGAGGAAGTCCTCCCCGTCCTTGGTGCGCCGGGCGACCCACCAGCTGATGGCGACCATCAGCAGCACGGAGGCGAGCAGGGCCGACAGGTAGATCACATGGGACTGGCTCATGGCGAACCTCCGGGGGTGACGGGGGTTGAGGGG
>NZ_LAVM01000039.1:0-56129 GCF_001083815.1 Nocardiopsis sp. SBT366
TGCCGCATCCGATCTCCCTTCCTGTGAGGGCGGGGAACGAGTGGATATGAAAACGGTTTTCATTCTAAGCACAGACTTGGGCACTCGCGTCCACTTCGGAGAAGGAGAGCCGACCGGACACACGAAAGGGCCCGTCGGCGGTCCCGTGCCGACGGGTTCGTTCGAACCGCGGGCACGGGACCACCGACGGGCGGATCGGTCCTGGTGGGAAGGGTCAGACGGCGTTGAGCTGGATCGCCAGCTCGTCCAGGCTCCTCGCGGTCAGGTCGAAGGAGTCGGTCTCGGCGGGCGGGTCTCCGCCCGGGCGTTCGACGTAGGCGGTCCGCAGGCCGAGCTCACGCGCGCCGCGCAGGTCCCACGCGTGGGCGGCGACCATCAGCAGGCGCTCCGGAGCGCACTCCGCGTTGGCGACCGCCAGCCGGTAGACGTCCGCGTGGGGCTTGTAGGAGCGAGCGTCCTCGGCGGTGAGCGCCCGGTGCCAGCGCAGCCCGGCGTGCGCGCTGACGCGGGTGAGTGCCGCACCGCTGGCGTTGGACAGGCCGACCACCGAGTAGCGCGAGGCGATCCGCTCCAGCGCCCGAACGGAGTCGGGCCACGGCTCGAGGCGCAGCGCGGCGTTCGCCAGATCGAGGACCGCCTCATCGTCGTCTATGCCCGCCTCGGCCGCCACGCGCGCGGCCGCCTCCAGAACGAGCTCCGTACCGTTCGCGTAGGGGACACCGCCCGCGAGGATCTCGCGCTGGCGGCCCTCGACGTGCTCGGACCACACTTTGAGGAGCCGCTCCACCTCCTCCCCGTCGGTGTTCGGCAGGGCCGTGCGGATGCCGCGCCTGATCCCGTCGGGCTCGTCGACCATGGTTCCGAGGACGTCGAAGACGATCGTGTCGAGGTCGGGGAGTGAGGTCACGGGAGGACTCCTGTGGGTCTTCGGCCGCGCCACCCGGGGCGCGCGGGCTCGGTCGTCGGACACGGACGGGGCGGCTCTCGTGCCCGCCCCGCATCCGCCGGGCCCAGCGAGCATAGCTCGCCGGACCCGCTCCGGTCCGTCCCGGTCCGCCGTGTCCGCCCCGGCCTCAGGCGGCGTCGTTGACCGGGGCGAAGGGCCCGCCGGCGCCGAAGGCGAGCTCCGCGAACCGGGTGCCGATGCGGTGGTGCGCGGCGGTGTCCGGATGGATGCGGTCGGGCAGTGGCAGCTCCGCGTGGTCCGCCTCGCCGTAGAGGTCGCGCCCGTCCAGGTAGGACAGGTGCGGGTCCTCCACCGAACGCTCGCGCACGATCCGGGACAGCTCCTCCCGGATCGACGAGAGCGTGAGTTTGCCCGAGGCGCCCTCCCCGGGGTCGCCGGTGGCCCGGAACAGCTTCCGGCCGGCGCGCAGGGCCTCGGTGTCGAAGGCGGCGGGGCCCGGGGTGTGCTCCTGGATGGGGCACAGGATCGGTGAGACGACCAACAGCGGTGTGTCGGGATGCCCCTCGCGGACGGTGTCCAGGAAACCGTGCACCGCCGGGCCGAGGGCACGCATGCGCATGATGTCCCCGTTGGCCAGGTTGATGCCGATCTTCACGCTGATCAGGTCGGCCGGGGCGTCCCGCATGGCGCGCGCGGTGAACGGGTCGAGCATGGCGCTGCCGCTCAGCCCCAGGTTGACCAGGTCCACGGGTTCGCTCGCGGCCGCCACGGCGGGCCAGATCGAGGTCGGACTCGTCGCGTCGGAACCGTGGCTGATGGAGCTGCCGTGGTGCAGCCACACCCGGCGGCCCCGGTCCGGGACGGGCTCGACGGGGGCGTCCGTGCGCAGGGCGACCAGTCGCGTGGACTCGTCGTGCGGAAGCCAGATCTCCACGTCCTTGACGCGGTCGGGCAGGTCGGTGAAACGGGCCGTGCCCACGGGTCCGGGCCGGTGGTCCACGGCGCCGGTGGCCATGTCGAAGGTCAGGGTGTCGCCGCCGGACACGGTGGTCCGGGCGGTGAGTCGGCCGTCCACGAGCAGGTCGTACACCCCGTCCGGGCGCGTGGGCAGACCCGCGTGGACCCGCTTGGTGGGCAGGGCGTCGAGTTCGATCACGGTCGCCCGGGTGCGCAGGAGCAGCCGCACGCCCGAAGGCTGGGACTCGGCCAACGCCAGCAGCGGTTCGGTGTTCTGGGCGCGTGCCCGCGCGGGCAGCCGGTGCGGGATCAGGCCTCGCTCCGTCTGCTCCCACTCGGTGGCACCGAACAGGAACTCCGTGGTCAGGGGTGTGGTGGTCCAGTGGTGTTCGGTGTGCATGGTCCTCCCTCTGAGCCGTACCGGTTCGGGCCGGTCCGGCTTCCCGGACGAGGGTAGGGCGAACCGAGGGATTCCGCGACGCCCGGGTGCGCCAGGGGGCAGGGAAAACACCTGCCAGGATCCGGAACGCCCCGCGTATGGATGGCCAGCACGGCGAGGGTGACGGACGGGCGGGGGCTCGGTCCGTCATCGCAGGGGTGGGGACCAGCACCAATGTGCTCCTTGGTCTCCAAAGCCACGGCGATCATGAACGGGGCCTGCGAGCCGCGTCGCGCTACGCCGCGTCCTCCGGAGGTGACGAGGCCTGGGCGCGTGAGGAGGGCAGGAGCAGGAGGGCGAACGTGGCCCAACAGACTGCCGCGGCCAAGAGGAAGGGGTCCGTGAGGGTGGTAAGGAGATCAGTGGCGCTGTCCGCGGCGACAAAGGATACTCCCGCAGCCAGGAAGAAAGTGCCGACGCCGCCCTGGAGGATCAGGGCTGCCCGCCACTGCCGTTTCAGTCCGGGCTGTAGCGCGATGGCCAGGCCGAAGGCGGCCGAGGCCAGAGCGGCGAGGGGGAACGCCCATACCAGGGGCCACAGGACCAGCGGCCAGTCCGCGAACACGGAGATCACGAACCGGAACACGAACAGGGCGCAGATCAAGAAGCCGGGCAGCGCCTGGAACAGCATGATCACCTTGGCGCACGCGATGCCCAGGGGTAGTGGTGGAGCCGGTTCGAAGGGAGCCTGGGGGTGGGACATCCGTTCCTCGTTTCCCGGAGGGGAGGTGTACCCGGATCCTACGGCCACCCCCTGGGAACGGCAGGAGGGGCCGGGGTGGCGACCCCGACCCCTCGCGAGGCCTTCGGTGGAACGCTCCGGTTCCCGCGCTGACTAGTCCTCCAGGGTCTCCTGGATGATGGGGACGATCTCGTCCAGCGCGTGGTTGATGCCCAGGGTGGATCCGCTGGAGAAGGCGTTGGCCAGCTCCGGGTCGTCCAGGACGATCAGGCGCCCGGCCTCGGCGGAGGGGATGCCCTGGAGGACCGGGTCCTCCTTCAGGAACTCGGTGGTCTCGGCGTCACCGATCGGGAAGACGATCGTGAGGTCGGCGTCCAGCTCCTCCACGAGCTCGGCGCTCAGGTCCGTGTAGAAGGCGCCGTCGGCCATCTCGACCAGCTCCGGCTTGTACTCGAAGCCCAGCTCGGTGAGGACGTCCACCCGGGTGTCACCGGGCACGTAGGCCCCGTACTGGCCGTCGAAGTAGGCGCCCACGGCGATGGTGAGGTCGGCGAACTCGGGGTTGTCGCCGCGCAGTTCCTCGAAGCGGCCCTCCAGCTCGGTGACCAGTTCCTCACCGCGCTCCTCCTCACCCAGGACCTGGGCGACCTGGCGGGTCTGCTGCTGCCAGGTGGTGCCGTAGGTGACCTCGACCTCCGGCGGCGGGCCCACGACGGGGGCGACCGGGGAGAGGAGGTCGTGGCGGTCCTGGGAGTTGTCGGAGCGCGTGTCCAGGATGACGTCGGGCTCCAGGGAAGCGATCGCCTCGATGTTGGGCTCCATGGTGCCCAGCTGCGAGGGCTCGGAGTCGAAGAGGTCGGCCGCCCAGGGGCCCACGCCGGTGCCGCCGTAGGCCTGCCAGTCGGCCACCCCCACCGGCTGTACGCCGAGGGCGAGGGCGATCTCGGCGTCGGACCAGCCGAGCGCGGCCACGTTCTGGGGCCGGTCCTCGATCTCCACGTCGCCGAAGAGGGTCTCGACGGTGACGGGGTAGCCCTCGGCGGCCTCGCCCGAGGAGTCGGAGGAGGCACCGGAGCCGCCGCCACCGCACGCGGCGAGCAGGACCGTGGACAGGGCACCGGCGGCGACCAGGCCGAAGCGGGTGGACGGACCGGGGTTCATGGGACCTCGCTGGCGATGATGAGCTTAGCCTTGCCTAAGCTGGGATGGTCCAGATTAGCGTGGCTTGGGGATGGTGTGACCAGTGGGGGAGGGGTGGCGTGAAACACGCGGTCGGGGCCACTCTCGGCGGCCCCGGAACGGGGTGCTCAGTCGACCCCGGCGACGCCCGCGCGCCAGTAGCCCACGAAGGTGATGTCGTCCTTGGACACGGCGCGGTCGCGCACCAGGGCGCGGCGCAGGCCGGTGGGCAGGGCGTTCTCCCCGGCCACCCAGCAGTAGGGGCGGCCCTCGGGTAGGTCCGCCGCGCTCACCGTCTCCAGAGCCAGGCGCCCCGGAGTGGCGTGGGCGTCCTCGCGCGGCAGCCAGTGCACCTCCACCCCCGGCGGCACGTCCAGCTGCCGCACGTCCTGCGGGGAGGGGACCTCCAGGTAGACCTTGGCGCGCAGGTCGCGCGGGGCCTGCTCGACGATGGACAACAGGGCGGGCACGGCGCTCTCGTCGCCGACGAGCAGGTGCCAGTCGGCCTCGGCCGGGGGCAGGTAGTAGATGCCCTCGGGGAACAGGCCCACCTCGTCGCCCTCGCTGGCAGAGATCGCCCAGGTCGAGGCGGGGCCGCCGTCACCGTGCGCCACGAACTCGATGTCGAGTTCCAGTGCCCGGGGGTCGAACCGGCGGATGGTGTAGTTGCGGACGTAGGGGCGGGTGTCGTCGCCCATGTCGCGGTACTGCGGATACCAGCCGTCGTCCTCGGCGTCCGGCAGGACCAGTCGTTCCTGCCCGGGGCGGCGGAGGAAGACCCGCACGCACTGGTCGCGGCCGAGGAACTCGAACCCGGCCAGTTCCGGGCCGGTGACGGTCACGGTGATGAAGTGGTCGGTGGTCCGCTCGGCGCGTGCGACCCGGGCACGGATCATCTGGCGGTGACGCGGGGGTTGGATACGCAAGCGGGTGACCCTTCGCGGAGGAGTGACGGCGGGTTGTGAGGTTAGGCTAACCAATACCATGGGTGCTCGGCAATGCCCGTATCTGCGACAAAGAGGTCATCCCGTGGTCGGAGGTCGTGTCACCGATGGCTACGCTGGACCGGGCCCTGTTCTTTGGATCATTGCGCGCCGACGACCACCGGGTGCTCTCGCTTCCACCGATGAAGCTCGGACAGCCGACCCGGGCTGGCCGTCGCTCCACGGCCTGCGAGAGAACGCCGGTCCCCGCTGTGCCACGCTGCGGATCCCGCGTAGCGGCGCACAGTAGGGGAGGCGGCCGCTCGCACCGGTGGCGGCTCCGCCATCACCTGCGAAAGCATCCAGAAAACAGGCCCCGGCCGAGACACCCCTGACGGCCCAGGGACCACTCGCCGCCACGTCCTCCAGCCCGAACGGAGTCTCCCCGTGACCGCGGCCACCGCCAACGCCACCCCGGTCGCCGCCGAACCGGTCCCCACCACCGCGAAGGCCCTGCGCGCGCGTACCCTGCGCCGCCACCGGGCCCGGGTGACCCTCGGCGTCCTCCTGCTCTCCCTCCACCAGGTCTGTGAGGCACTGGTCCCGGTGGCGATCGGCCTCACCATCGACCTCGCCGTCTCCACCGGTGACACCACCGCCCTGCTCTGGTGCGTGGGCGGACTGGCCCTCCTCTTCACCTGCCTGGCCCTCGCCTACCGCTCCGGCGCCCGCTTCACCCTCAACGCCGTCGAACGCGAGGCCCACCTGCTGCGCCTGGAGTCCGCCCGGCGCGTCCTGCACCCCCGTGGCGAACGCAGCGGCCTGCGCTCCGGCGAGGTCCTGGCCGTGGCCACGTCCGACGCGGAACAGGCCTCCACGTTCGTGCGCGCCTGGGCCGTGGGTATCGCCCAGGTCACCGCGATCGTCGTCACCACCGTCGTCCTGCTCACCATCAACCTGCCCCTGGGCCTCGGCGTCCTGCTCGGCGTCCCGCTGATGCTCCTGCTCCTGCGTCTGCCCGCCGCCCGCATCACCCGCCGCACCGAGGCCAAACAGGCCACCGCCGCCCGCGCCACCGCCATGGCCACCGACCTCGTCGGCGGTCTTCGGGTCCTCATGGGCATCGGCGCGCGCCACAACGCCTCCCTGCGCTACCGGCGGGCCAGCGACGTCGCCCTGACCGCGTCGGTGGGCGCCGCCGCCACCAACGGCCTCTACAAGGGCCTGGTCACCGCCGCCGGCGCGGTCTTCCTGGCCTGCGTCGCCGGAGTCGCCGGATGGATGGCGCTCCAAGGGCACCTGACCATCGGCGAACTCGTCATCGTGGTCGGTCTCGCGCAGTTCCTCGCCGAACCCGTCCGGGCGCTGGGCATGGTCGGCCAGATGTTCGCCGTCGCCCGCGCCTCCGCCCAGCGCCTCGTGCGCCTGCTCAACGCGCCCGACGCCGTCGCCCCCGGTGACCGGCTCCTCCCGGACACGCTCCCCGAGGTCCCGCCCGCCGTGGAACTGCGCGGGGTCACCCACCGCAACCTCGACGGCGTGGACCTGACCGTGGCCCAGGGAGAGTTCGTCGCGGTCCTCGCCACCGATCCGCGCGACGCCGAGGATCTGGTCGACCTCCTGACCGGCCGTGCCGCCGGAGCGGGGGGATCCACCCTCGTGGGCGGCGAGCCGGTCAACGACCTCGACCTCACCTCGCTGCGCCGCACCGTCCTGGTGGAGGAGCACGGCAGTGTCCTGTTCGAGGGCACGCTCCGCTCCAACCTGGCCGTCAGCCGCGCCTCCCGCGACGACCGCGCCACCCCGGCCGCGCCCGTCACCGGGGACGACGCCCTTCTCACCGCACTGGCGGCTGCCGCCGCCGAGGACCTGGTGAGCGGCCACCCCGACGGGCTCGACCGGCCCGTCACCGACCGCGCCGCCAACCTCTCCGGCGGCCAGCGGCAGCGCGTCGCCCTGGCCCGCGCCCTCTTCGCTGACCCGCCCGTGCTGGTTCTGCACGACCCCACCACCGCGGTCGACGCGGTCACGGAGGCCGCCATCGCCCAGGGCACCGTCGACCTGCGCGCCCGGCGCTCACCCGGCGGCGCCACCCTGGTCATCGCCAGCAGCCCGGCGTTGCTGGCCCGCGCCGACCGGGTGGTGGTGCTGCGGGAGGGCCGGGTGCACGCCGAGGGCACCCACGCACGACTGGCCGAGGACGACCCCCACTACCGCGAGGCGATCCTGCGATGAGCACGCAACCCGTCACCAGGCCCGAACCCCCGGAGACCGAACCCGAGGCGCCCGCGGCGCCCGGTCCCGAACTCCTGCCCACCGCCGACGCCCGGCGCACCTGGGCCGTCCTCGGCGACGGGCTCAGGTCCATTCCCTGGGCCACCGCCCTGGCCCTGATCACCGTCCTCGGAGGAAGCGCCGCCGGTCTGGTGGCCCCCTGGGTGCTCGGCTCGATGGTCGACGACATCTCCGCGGGAGAGGGCCTGGAGGCGATCCTGCGGTCGGCCGCGCTCATCGCCGGGGCAGCCCTGGTCGGGGGCGTCCTGGTCGGGCTCGGCGCCTGGCAGGTCAGCCGGGTCGGCGAGACCGTCCTGGCCCGGCTGCGCGAACGCGTGATGGAGCGGGTCCTGCACATGCCCGCCGCCCGGCTGGAGAAGGTCCGGATCGGCGACCTGCTCTCGCGGGTCGGCGACGACGTCGCCGTGGTCACCAACGCCATCGCGCGCAACGGTCCCGAGGTCGTCACCGCCCTGGCCATGGTCGTGCTCACCACCGTCGGAATGGCCGCCCTGGACTGGCGTCTGGGCCTGGCCGGACTGGCCGCCCTGCCCTTCTACGTGTGGGCGGTGCGCTGGTACATGCCGAGGTCGGGCCCCTACTACGCGCGCGAACGGATCGCCATGGGGGAGCGCTCGCACGCGCTCATGGGCGCCCTTCGCGGCCGGGGCACCGTGCGCGCCTACCGCCTGGAGGAGGAGCACGAACAGGTCATCGCGGACCGCTCACGCACCGCGATGCGACTCACCATCGACGTGTTCTACCTCTTCACGCGGCTCGGTGCGCGCATGAACGGCTCGGAGTTCGTCGGGCTGGGCGCCGTCCTGGTCGTCGGCTTCTTCCTGGTGCGCGGCGACCTCGCCACCGTCGGCATGGTCACCGCCGCCGCCCTGTTCTTCCACCGGCTCTTCGGCCCGATCGGGTTCCTGGTGATGAACTTCAACGACGTCCAGCAGGCCGGGGCGAGCCTGGCCCGGCTGGCCGGGGTCATCGACCTGCCCGTGGCCGAGGACCCGCGCCCCGAGGAGGGCCCGGCCGGTACCTCCCTGCGCGTGGAGGCGGTCAGCCACGCCTACGCGCCGGGAGCGCCCAAGGCGCTGGACGGGGTGACCCTCGGGGTCGCCCCCGGCGAACGGGTCGCGCTCGTCGGCGCCAGCGGGGCGGGCAAGACCACTCTGGCCGCCGTGGTCAGCGGTCTGCGGGCGCCCACCTCCGGGACGGTGTTCCTGGGCGGTGTCCCCCTGGACGAACTCGGCGAGGCGCGCGTGCGCGAGCACGTCTTCCTGGTGAGCCAGGAGACCCACGTGTTCGCCGGGACCCTCCTGGACGACCTGCGCCTGGCCCGCGCCGAGGCCGCCCCCGCCGAGGTGGAGAGCGCGCTGGAGGCAGTCGGAGCCCTGGAATGGGTGCGCGCCCTGCCCGAGGGGCTGGAGACGGTCGTCGGCGAGGGCGGGCACGCGCTCACCGCCGAACAGGCCCAGCACCTGGCCCTCGCGCGCCTCGTCCTCGCCGACCCCGACCTGGCGGTGCTCGACGAGGCCACCGCCGAGGCGGGAAGCTCCGGCGCGCGCCGTCTGGAGAACGCGGCGGTCGCCGCCACCAAGGGCCGGACCACCCTGGTGGTCGCGCACCGCCTCACCCAGGCGCAGACCGCCGACCGCGTCGTCGTCATGGACCAGGGCCGGATCGTGGAGGAGGGCACCCACGACCAGCTCGTCGCCGACGGCGGCCGCTACGCGAGACTCTGGCGCAGCTGGCAGAGCTGATCCCGCCGGTCACGGCGTGAGAGGGGGCGTTCGCTCAGGCGGACGCCCCTCCTTCGTGTCGGTGGTGTGTGAGTCCGCGGGCAGGGGAGGCTTCGGCGTCAGTGGGAAGCGCCTCCTGTGACGCTTCGAACAGGGAACACCGGCTCAGGGAAGGCTGGCACACAACTAGTATCTATGTTGTATCCAACCCCCGGGAGGTCCAGTGAGCGCGAGCGGTGTCGGCGGAGGAGAACCGGTGGTGGGAGCGGCCACGGAGCCGGAGTCGGCGGCGGGACGGGCCTATAACGTCCTGCGGAACCGCATCCTCGACGGGGAGTTCGAGGACGGCAGCATGCTCAGCGAGGGCCGCGTCGCCGCCGAACTGGGGATGAGTCGCACCCCCGTGCGAGAGGCCTTCCTCCAGCTCCAGGCAGAGGGGTGGATGCGCCTGTACCCCAAACGCGGCGCCATGGTGCGCCCGGTCCCGCCGCACGAGTTCCGTGAGGTCCTCCAGGCGCGCCAGATCATCGAGTCCGCGGCGGTCCGCACCGTGTGCGCCTCGGCGGGCGGCTCCGAGCGGCTGGTCCGACGCCTGCGCGAGGTGACCGAGGAACAGCGGCGCGCCTGGGAGGAGGACGACCTCGCCGCCTTCACCCGGGCCGACGTCGAGTTCCACCGGGAGGTGGTGGCCGCGGGCGGAAACTCGATCCTCCAGGGCTTCCACCAGCTCCTCCAGGACCGCCACCGGCGCATGACCACGCAGTCGATCAGCGACGACACCACCCGCGCCGAACGCGTCCTCGCGCAGCACGCCGGGCTGGCCCGGCTCATCGAGGAGGGCGACGCCGAGGGCTACGCCCGGGCCACCGCCGAGCACCTGAGCGACATCCACGGCTCCACCGTGTGACACCGCCTCCGCCCCCGCCCCCCGTTCCCTGAACCCGAACTCCGAGGAAGCAGCAGCAGCCATGGCCACGATCGAGGCCCACAGACCAAGCCCGCACGCACGGACCGGAGCCGGGCGGCGCCGAGCCCTGCCGGGCTGGCTCGCCGTCTGCGGCACCCTCTTCGCCGTCGCGTGGGGCGGCAACGAGTTCACTCCGCTCCTGGTCATGTACCGCCTGGAGAGCGGTATGAGCGTGCAGGTCGTCAACATCCTGCTCGGCGCCTACGTCCTGGGCATCGTGCCCGCCCTCCTCGTGGGCGGGCCGCTCTCCGACCGCCACGGACGCCGCCCCCTTCTGTTCCCGGCGCCGATCCTGTGCGTGATCGGCAGCGGGCTGCTGGCCCTGGGATCGGAGTCGGTCGCCCTGCTGTTCGCCGGGCGCGTGTTCTCCGGTCTGGCCCTCGGCCTGGTCATGGCGGTGGGCACCAGCTGGGTGAAGGAGCTGTCCCAGCCGCCCCACGACACCGGCGCCACAGCCGGGTCCGGGGCGGTGCGTGCCTCGCTCGCGCTCACCCTCGGATTCCTGCTCGGCGCGGTCGTCGCGGCCGCCATTGCCCAGTTCGCGCCGATGCCGGCCGTCCTGCCCTACGCGGTCAACATCGTGATCACCTTGCTGCTCGCGGCGGCCCTGCCGCGGGTCCCGGAGACCCACGGCAGGGGGAGGGCGCCCGGCCGGCTCCTGGATGACCTGCGAGTCCCTGTCGCACTGCACCGCCGGTTCCTGCTGGTGGTCGTGCCCATGGCACCGTGGGTCTTCGGAACGTCCGCCAGTGCCTACGCGATCCTGCCCAACCTGCTCGCCCACCGGGTGCCGGGTTACGAGGTCGGCTTCTCCGGGCTGCTGTGCATGGTGGCGCTGGCCAGCGGGGTCCTCAGCCAGCAGGTGGCCAAGCGTGTGGACAGCCCGCGGTCCTCGCGCGCGATCCTCGTCGCCCTGGGCATCGCCGCCGTCGGCATGGCCCTGGCGGTGTGGGCCTCGGCCGCACTCACGATCCCGGCCGCGCTGGTGGCGGCGGCGGTGCTGGGCGCCGCCTACGGTCTGCTGTTGGTGTCCGGCCTCCAGGAGGTCCAGCGCATCGCGGGACCCGACCGTCTGGCCGGGTTGACCGCCGTCTACTACTCGCTCGCCTACCTGGGGTTCTTCGTCCCCGCGGCCCTGTCGGCGCTCACCGGATGGTTCGGGTATCCGACCATGTTCGCGGTCGGAACGGGCCTGGCGCTCCTGTGCGCCCTGGCCGTCACCGTGTCCTGGCGCCGCCACCTGCCCGGCGCGCACTGACTCAGCACTCGGGCGGGAACTCGTCGGTGCCCACGAGCGCCCCCTCACCGCTGGTGTGCGTGCCCAGGTACACGCCGTCGTCGGCGGCCAGGAGTTCCGTGTCGAAGCCCAGCGTGGCGATGTCGTGCTCGGCGTCGTTCTCCAGCGCGGCGGCGGAGGTCACTCCCAGGGTGTACTCGGTCTCCGGGGAGTCCGGCACCACCCGGTAGGCCGGTTCCCCGTCCAGGTCGGTGATGGTCCAGTCCTCGCCGGGCGCCCCCAGGTCCACCTCCAGGTGGTCGCCCTCGAACTCACGGGTGGCGTTCAGCCGCCAGCCGTGGTCCTGCGAGGCGAGGTCGATTCGCGCGGGTGGACTCTCCCCGCACCAGGACACCAGGACCACCGGGAACTGGTGGCGCGCGGAGAAGTGGCCGGTGGCCACGGCACCCACCGCACCGCCGTCGGGCACGCAGGAGGACAGGAGGAGACAGGCCGGGGGGAGGAGCGCCAGGCGTCGCAGGGCGGCTCGGTCAAGGACTGACATGCCGTGATTGTGCCAACCGCTGTGGCGTGCCGTGCGGGGCGCCCGGCGGCTTCGGGGCCGGGCAGGCGGAACACCACAGGTCACGCGAGGGTCGCGACGAATCCCGCTCACAGTGTCGCTTCGGCGTGTCCCGTCACCGCGGGTGCGTCTCCGATTCGTGATCCGCCCCGCCCTTGACCTAGGTCGCCGGGGTTGCGAAGGATGGCGAAATCGGATTTTCGGTGACTTGTGACACTTGGGGCGGTGCGTCACCGTGGACGGGGCGGCCGCCCGGAGAGGGATGCGTATGCGTTCACGGCGGTGGTCGATCGCGGCCTCGGGGCTCGGGCTCACACTCCTGGCCACGGCCTGCGGGGGCGGAGGCGGGGCCGGAGACCGGGTCGAGGTCTTCTCCTGGTGGACCGGCGGAGGTGAGGAGGCCGGTCTGAACGCGCTCATCGAACGCTTCGAGGAGCAGAACGAGGGGATCGAGTTCGTCAACGCCGCCGTCGCCGGGGGATCGGGCACCAACGCCCAGGCCGTGCTGGAGGGACGGCTCCAGAGCCAGGACCCGCCGGACTCCTTCCAGGGGCACGCGGGGGCCTCCCTCCAGGACTACATCGAGGCCGGCTACCTCGCCCCGCTGGACGACTTCTTCGACGAACAGGGACTGCGCGAGGCCTACCCCGACCAGCTGGTCGAGCAGATCTCCTACGAGGACAGCGTCTACTCGGTCCCGGTGAACATCCACCGGTCCAACGTGATGTGGTTCAACCCCTCGCTGCTGGAGGAGGCCGGGGTCGAGGGCCCGCCCGAGACCCTGGACGAGCTGGTCGAGGCGTTGGAGGCCGTGGACGCCGAGACCGACGCGATCCCCATGGCGGTGGGCGCCCAGTGGACCGTCGACCACCTGCTGGAGTCGGTGCTGCTGGGATCGCTGGGCACCGACGCCTACAACGCCCTGTGGGAGCCGGGCGCCGCCTGGGACACCCCGGAGGTGGCCGAGGCGCTGGAGACCTTCGAGACGATCATGTCCCACACCCAGGAGGAGTCGGCCGCCGAGGACTGGCAGGAGGCATCGCGCCGGGTGTCCGAGGGCGAGGCCGCCTTCAACGTCATGGGCGACTGGGCGGCCGGGTACTTCGACGAACTGGGAGCGCTCCCCGGAGAGGACTACGACTGGGCTCCCTCCCCCGGAACGGACGGCACGTACATGTGGCTTTCGGACAGCTTCACCCTTCCTGCGGGCGCCCCCAACGAGGAGAACGCCTACTCCTGGCTCGAACTCGTCGCCAGCCAGGAGGGCCAGGACCTGTTCAACCCCCTCAAGGGCTCCATCCCGGCCCGCTCCGACGCCGACCCGGCCAACTACGCGGACAGCCCCTACCTGGAGTCCGCCCTCGCCGAGTGGCAGGCCGGACCACAGCTGGCGGGATCGTTCTGGCACGGGGTGACCGTGGGCAACCGGTGGAAGAACGACATCGACACCGCTGTGGGCCTCTACCTCCAGAGCGGGGACCTGGAAGAACTCAACGCGGCCCTGCACGAGGCCGCCCAGTCCGAATGAGCGCGTCCACAGAACCCGGGGCCGCCGCGCACGGCGGCCCCGGCCACCCGAAACGTCCCGTACCGGGAACCCGCGCGCACCCGACACGCTTCCGACGGGCACTGACCAGGGCCCGCACGTGGTTCCCGGGCCTGCTGATGGTCTCCCCGTCGATTCTGCTCATCGGCGTGTTCGTCTACGGCATGATCGGCTGGAACACCCAGCTCGCCCTGAGCGACAAGCACGCCCCGATCCAGGACGGCTCCTTCGTGGGGCTGACCAACTTCGTCCAGCTGTGGCAGGAGGCCCGGTGGCCCGCCGCCGTGAGCAACGCGGTGGTGTTCACCGTGGTGTTCGTCGGCGGCGCGCTGTTCCTGGGCTGGCTCCTGGGCCTGCTGCTGGACAAGGGCATCCGGGGCGAGGCGGTGTTTCGCACCCTCTTCCTCGCCCCGATGGCCGTCTCCTTCATCGCCACCGGTGTCGTGTGGCGGTGGCTCATGAACCCGGCGCCCGCCGAGCGCGCCACCGGGCTCAACGCCCTGTTCGTCCACCTCAACATGGACTTCCTGGTCAACGACTGGTGGACCGCGCCCGACTTCGGCATGGCGGCGATGGCGCTGCCCGCCGTCTGGCAGTTGGCCGGGTACGTCATGGCGCTGTTCCTGGCCGGGTTCCGCGGGGTGCCCGAGGAGCTGCGTGAGGCGGCCCGCGTGGACGGGTGCTCGGAATGGGGCGTGTACTGGCGGGTGGTCATGCCGCAGCTGCGCCCGGTCGTCCTCAGCGCCGTCATCATCCTGGGACACATGTCGTTGAAGGTGTTCGACCTGATCATCGCGGTGGCGGGCCAACAGATCGTCGCCGACGTCCCCGCCGTGTACATGTGGGCGATGGTCTTCGAGGTCCGCGACCCGGCCAAGGGGGCCACGATCGCGTCCTACCTGCTGTTCGCGGTGGCGGTGTTCGTCATCCCCTACCTGGTGTGGACCGTGCGCAAGGAACGGAGCGAGGGCCGATGACCCAGAGCGCACCCGAGCGGGTGGTCGCCCCCGGCGGCGGCGCGTCCGGGACCACGCGACGCGGGCAGGCGGTCAAGTTCACCGTGCTGTTCGTGCTCGCGGCCCTGTTCCTGCTGCCGATGTACGTGCTGGCGGTGACCGGGTTCAAGCCCTTCGACGAGGCCACCGCCGCCCAGGCGTGGCTGCTGCCGCGCAACTGGAGCCTGGAGGGGTGGTCGACGGCCTGGTCGTCGCTGGCCCCGGGACTGTGGAACAGCGTGCTGATGGCGGTGCCGAGCGCGGTCATCTCGGCCGTACTCGGCTCGATGAACGGCTACGTGCTGGCGCGCTGGCGCTTCCCCGGCGCGGACACGGTGTTCACGCTGTTCCTGTTCGGGATGTTCATCCCCTACCAGGCGGTGATGATCCCCCTCCAGCAGATGCTGGTGAGCGCCGGGCTCATGGGCGGGCTGTTCCCGCTCATCCTGGCGCACACGGTGTACGGCATCCCGATCTGCACGCTCATCTTCCGCAACTACTACGCGAGCATCCCGGGGTCCCTCATCGAGGCGGCACGGGTGGACGGCGCGGGACTGCTGCGCACGTACGCCCACGTGGTGCTGCCGGTGTCGGCACCGGCGTTCGCGGTCACACTGATCTGGCAGTTCACCTCCGCTTGGAACGACTTCCTCTTCGCGGTGTTCCTGACCGGGCCCAACAGCTGGCCGGTGACGGTGCAGCTGAACAACGTGGCCGGGTCCATGGTGGTGCCCTACAACCAGCAGATGGCGGCGGCGGTGCTCGCCTCACTGCCGACGCTCCTCATCTACCTGGTGCTGGGGCGGTACTTCATGCGCGGCCTCATGGCGGGCGCGCTGAAGGGCTGACCGGGATCGGCCGCCGGGGACGTCCCCGGCGGCCGCCCCCTCAACCCCGCGCGGCCGAGTAGACGCTCAGGTGCGTGTGGGCCAGGGAGAACAGCGGGGTGGGCACCCCGAGTTCGCGGCCTCTGACGACCAGGTCACCGACGATGTGGTCGCCCTCCACCGGGTTGTCGTGGGTCAGGTCCCAGTACATGGACGTGGAGGTGTCGCGTTCGGTGTCGGAGATGACCTTGTCGGCGAACCCCCTGATCCGGTCGCTGGGCGGGTACCCGGCGGCGGTGGCCACGGTGATGGCCTCCGCGAACGTCCCCGCGCTGAACTCGGAACCGCCCGGGGCGCGGTTGACCCTGCCGATGGGCGCGCGCATGAGGCAGGTGACGGCGCCCAGGCTGCCCAGGAAGACCCACTTGTCCCACATCTCCTGACGGATGTCCTTGGTGGGGCGTGCGGTGTACCCGGCCCCCTCCAGGGCAGTGTGGACCCGGTCCAGGTCCACCACGGGGGAGTCGGAGAGCGGGCCGTAGACGAGCTCACCCAGCTTCCCCACCTCCACGATGCCGCCGTCCTCGTCCAGGCGGGTCATCACCATGCACACCCCGCCGAACACCCGGTCCGGGCCGAACCGATCCACCAGGACGTCCAGGTGGCGCATGCCGTTGAGGAAGGGGACCACCACCGTCCGGGGGCCCACCGCCGGGGCGAGGTCCTCGACGGCGCCCTCGAGGCCGTAGGACTTCACCGACAGCAGGACGAGGTCGTAGTCGTCGGTGAGCTCGTCCCTGGTCACCGGACGGACGGGGATGTTCTCGGTGTGGCCTTCCACGGAGCGGATGTTGAGTCCGTGCTCCCTCAGGAAGGCGGCGCGGGCGGGACGGACCAGGAAGTCGACGTCGCGACCGGCCTGGACGAGGCGCCCGCCGAAGTAGCCGCCGACAGCTCCCGCACCCACGACAAGGATCTTCATGTCTCTCCTGGTTCAGCCCAGCCCGATGGATCAGGCAAAACGTATGACGATGGGACGCAACCCCGCAAGGGGCGCCCCTAACGCCTGTGGACAACCCGGTCCGGGGCGCGGGTGAACGCGATGCTGAGCAGCAGTCCCACGCCCGCCGACATCGCCGCCACCACCGGGACCAGGCCGGGGCTCGCGGCGACCGCCGCGCCGCCGAGGACACCTCCCAGGGCGGCCCCCACGTAGACCGATCCGCTGTGTACGGCCATCGCCTGGGACGCGGCGCGCGTGCCCGCGCGGTCCAGCATGAGCGTCTGGAGACTCGGTGGCACGGCCCAGGCCGCGGCGGACCAGACCACGAGCAGGGGCGTCACCACCCACAGCGGAGCCGGGCGGGTCAGCCAGAGCAGGGCGAGCGCGGACATCGTGAGAGCGAAGAGCACCACGGAGCACCGCAGGGTGGGCAGTGCCCCGATCCGGTCCACCAGGTGCCCGGAGGCCTGCGCCCCCAGCAGCCCGCCGACCCCGGAACACACCAGCAGCACGCCGAGCACCACGGGGGTGACGCCGGAGAGTCCGGACAGCACCACCGCGACGTAGGTCTGGAAGGCGAGGTTCCCGGCCACGGTCAGGACGGTGACGGCGAGGACGACCGCCACGGTTCGGTCGACCAGGGGCCGTACCAGGTCGGTCAGCGTCCGGTGGTCCTCCTCAACGACCACCGATGGCAGGGCGAGGGCGGCCATAACCAGAGCGGCCAGCCCCAGGAACCCGCAGAAAACGAAGGTGGACTCCCAACCCCACAGGGCGCCGATCCACGTCCCGAGGGGGACGCCGAGCAGCACCGCGCCGGTCAGGCCGGTCATGACGGCGGCCAGATGGCGGCCCCGGTGCTCCGGTGGGGCGAGGGTGCCCGCCAGGGCCAGGGAGGTGGGCAGGACCACGGCCGCGGCGAGCGCCGCGACCACGCGCAGGGATATCAGCGCCGGGTAGCCGTCCACCAGCGGGACGGCGACGTTGGCCGCCGCGAACACCGCCAGCGCTCCCAGGAGCGCCCTCCTTCGGGGGACCCGGGCGAACAGGACCGCCCACAGGGGCGCGGTGAGCGCGTAGACGAGGGAGTAGACGGTGACGAGCTGTCCGGCGGCGGTCTCCGAGACGGCCACTGCGGAGGCGATCGCCGGGAGCACACCGATGATCACGAAATCGTCCGTCTGGACCGTGAACGCGGCCAGCACCAGGGGGAGGAGCCACAGGGGAGGCAGTCGGGGACCACGCATGGAGTAAGGGTAACAGTTGTTTCCTGAATGGAGTCGCGCGTTCGCGCCCCCGCCTGCTTCGGTGAACACGCTCTCCCGGTCCTGTGCGACAGCGGGTCCTTGACCGGAGCTGTCCAAGACGGCGGAGCAGCCGAGGATCAGGGCCAGGTGTCAGGAACGGGGGCTCCCCTTCGGCGGGGCGTCCCCCTCGGACAGTTCCGCGCGCATCCATTCCAGGGCCCCTGACAGGAGCCGGGAGACGTGCATCTGCGAGCAGCCCACCTCGCCCGCGATGCGCGCCTGTTTCCAGCCGTCGAAGTAGCGACGCCGCAGGATGAGCCGCTCCCGGGGCGTCAGCCGGGTCAGGACGGAGCGGGCCGCCTGCCGGTCCACGACCAGGTCCAGACCCGGGTCGCGGACCCCCATGTACCGTTCCAGGGCGTTGGACGACTCCTCACCGCGCGGATCCGGAGCACTGAGCGAGAACGTGTTGTAGGCCTCCGAGACCAGCAGTGTCTCCTCGACGTCGGCGACCGTCACTCCCATCTCCTGGGCGATCTCCTCGTTGGACGGTTGGCGGCACAGGCGTTGCTCCAGGTCCTGCCTGGCCTGGCGCAGGAACGGGCGGCGCGCCTGGGGTGCGCGGGGCGTGTGCACCGACCACGTGTGGTCGCGGAAGTGACGCTTGATCTCCCCGGTGACCGTGGGCAGCAGGTAGGAGACGAAGGGCTTGCCCCGGCCGGGGTCGAAGCCCTGGATGGCCTTGACCAGCCCCAGGTGGGCCGTCTGCCGCAGGTCCTCGATCTCCTCGCCCCGGCCTCCGTAGCGTCGGGCGATCCGGTTCAGCAGTGGTCGGTAGTGGGCCACGATCCGTTCCTTGAGTCGGACGGCGGCGGCGCTGCCCTCCTCCAGAGACCGCAGCTCCAGGAGGATCTCCTCGGCCGAGGCGTCCCCGGGCGGTTCCTCCACGGTTCCGGAGCCGTCGAAGGGCACCGGCGCGTACCTCGTCGTGTTCGGACGCATGTGAACCTCACAACCAGTCACGTGTGGGCGGTGGAGCCAAAGCGCGGTGTTCTGCTGCTTCCTGGCGGGATCGCCTGCCTGCGGGGCCCGGCCGACCTGGTCGGCGCGCGGTACGTCACGGCCAGAGTGCCCTGGATGGAGACTTGGGAGAACCTCTCATGTCAGGACTTGAGGCGTTGTTGTGGACCTGTTGGGCGGCCATGACCGCCTGCGTGGTGGCAGTGAGGCACCCAACCCCTTCGGAGGCGGGCTCGTTCACCTCTGGAGCGATTCACGCCGGATGGGCTCCCTTGACCCGGGTGTGGGACGGGCGGGACCGCGGGCTGACAAGGACCCGCTCGGAGCCCGCGAGGAGGACCTCCGCGCGCCGCCCCGGCCGCCATGTGGCGTGGCGGATCCTCTCTCGTGAGCGGCCCGAACGCGTCCACCCGTGACCGGGTCCGAACCGGCCGAGCCGGCCGTGCCGGGTAAAGATCGCCTCCGCGCGTGTTTGGCGGGACCGGCGCCGGGTCACTCGCCAGTGGAGAGCGCGAAGGTCCGCACTCCGTCGCCAGGGGGTGCGGGCCCGACGAGCGGCCAGGGAGGGCGTATGAGCCAATCGACTCCGCCCGCACCGGTGAACGGCCGGGAGCGGACACGCGAGGAGGACGTTCCTGAGCAACACCGGCGACGGGTCGCGGCGTCGTTCGCCCGGGCCGTGCGCTCCGGAGACCTCGACCTGCCCCTGCCGGGCGGCGGGGACACCCGGCGCCGCTGGCGGGTGCTTCGGGACCTGGCGCGTGAGGATCTGTCCCTGGCCAGGCTCGCGGAGGGACACGTGGACGCCATGGCGATCCTCGCCGAACTCGGCGCCGCGCCGCCCCGGCACGGACAACTGTGGGGGGTGTGGGCGGCCCACCCTCCCGGGCCCAACGTGACGGCCCGGACCGTTGACGGGAGCTGGCGGTTGAGCGGAGTGAAACCCTTCTGCTCCGGTGCCCGGACGTGCACGCACGCCCTGGTGAGCGCCGAGGTCGACCAGGGCGAACGCCGCCTCTTCGCTGTCGCCACGGCAGGGGCGGGACCGGTGGGGGGGACGTGGGCCAGCGCGGGCATGGCGGCCAGCGACACCCTGACGTTCGGGTTCGACGACGTCCCCGCCGAGGCGGTCGGGAGTCCGGGCGCCTACGTCCGACGACCCGGCTTCCACCACGGGGGCGCCGGGGTGGCCGCCTGCTGGCTGGGCGGCGCGGTGGCGGTGAGTGCTCCCCTGGCCGCAAGAGCCGCCCGGGAGACGGCCGACGTCCACACACGGACGGCGTGGGGGAGCGTGGACCGCGACCTCCACGCGGCCGCGGCGGTCCTGGGACGGGCGGCCGACGAGATCGACGCCGACCCCGAGGACGCCCTGGAACGGGCCGCGCCCCGCACGGCCCGCGCCCGAGCGGTCGTGGCCGGGGTCTGCGGCGATGTCCTGAGACGGACCGGCGAGGCGTTGGGCGCGGGGCCGCCGGCCGCTGACCCGGAGTACGCTCGCGCCGCCGCCGACCTCGCCGTGTACTTGCGGCAGCACCACGCCGACCGCGACCTGGCCGAGCTGGGTGGGCTCTCCGCGACGAAGGAGGACGTACCCCATGAGTTCTGACACGCGCTCCGGCGTCCACCCGATAGACGCCGAGGGGACCCCGGAACGGCTCTGGCGGGAGTGGGGCCTCCTGCGACGGCTGCCCGCGTTCGCTCTCACGGGCATCGCGGACGCGGTCGTGGTCGCGCCCCACCCCGACGACGAGACGCTGGGATTCGGCGGGGGACTGGCGCTGTTGGCGGCGCTCGGCACGCGGATCACCGTCGTGGCGGTCACCGACGGAGAGGGATCCCATCCCGAGGGCTGCGCCCTCGCCCCGATGGGCCTGGTCGCGGCACGTGCAGAGGAGAGGGCGCGAGCGCTGTCCATGCTGGGAGCCGGAGACGTGCGTGTCGTGCGGCTGGGGCTCCCGGACGGTGAGGTGACGCGACACCGTTCCCTCCTCACCGCACACCTCACGGACCTGTGCGCGGGCGCCCAGCTCTGTGTCACGTCCTGGGCGGGCGATCTGCACCCTGACCACCGCGCCACCGGCCTCGCGACCCGAGACGCCGTCCGCGGCGGGGTCCAGCCGTCGAGAACCGTCCGGGGCCCGGGGCGGCCGACGCTGGTCAGCTATCCGGTGTGGATGTGGCACTGGGCCCGTCCCGCGGACGAGTCAGTTCCCTGGGAGCGGGCGCGGGGGATCGACCTGCCCCCCGGCACGCGGCGGCGCAAGGAACGCGCGCTGGGCGCCTTCACCACGCAGACCGAGCCGACCGGTCCGTCGGCGCGGGACCGGCCGGTGCTCGATGAGGGAATGCTCGCGCACTTCCGACGGGACCGGGAGGTGGTGTTCCGGTGAGTGTCGGACGGCACTACTTCGACTCCATGTACGCGGGGGCCACGGACCCGTGGGGATTCCGGAGCCGCTGGTACGAGGCACGCAAACGCGCGCTCACGATCGCGTCGCTGCCCCGCCAGAGGTACGCGCGGGCCTTCGAACCGGGGTGCGCGATCGGTGCGCTCACGAAGGCGCTCTCGGAGCGCTGCGACGAGGTCCTGGCATGGGAGGTCGTGCCGGAGGCGGCTTCCCTGGCCAGACGGGACCTGACCGGCGCCGACCACGTGGAGGTCGTCCACGCCGCGGTCCCCGAGGAGTGGCCCGGGGGAGACTTCGACCTCGTGGTGCTCTCCGAACTCCTCTACTACTTCGACGACACCGACCTCGCGACCGTGTTCGCCCGGACCGCCCGATCGCTGACCGGGGACGGCACGGTCGTCGCCGTGCACTGGCGACACCCGGTCGACGATCACGTCCGGTCCGGTGACGACGTGCACCGGGCACTCGACGCCGTGCCGGGACTGGACCGGACGGTGCTGCACGTGGAACGGGACTTCATGCTCGCGGTGTACGAGCGCTCCGACACGCGCGGGCCACGCTCCGTCGCCGAACGCGAGGGGCTGGCCTGATGGAGGCTGTCGCCGTGGTGATTCCCGCGCATGACGAGTCGGAGACCATCGTGGCCTGCCTGCGGTCGGTTCGGAACTCCCTGCGCCACTGTGGGGTGCCCCCGTGGCACCGCCGCGTGGTGGTGGTCGCCGATGACTGCACCGACGCGACAGCCACGCTGGCCCGTGAGGAGGGAGCCCACGTGGTGGAGGTCGCGTACCGCAACGTCGGAGCGGTACGGCGTACCGGCGTGGAGTTGGCGCTCGAACTCGCGCACCACCGGTCCGGGAAGGACCTGTGGCTGTCCTTCACCGACGCCGACAGTGTGGTCCCGCAGCACTGGATAGCGGCGCAGCTGGCTCTGGCCCGGACCGCCGACGCCGTGGCGGGGACCGTCGAGGTCACTGACTGGTCCGGGCGCCCCGCCGAGCTGGCCGAGCACTTCGCGCGCACCTATCCGGTCGTCCGGGGCAACGAGCACCTCCACGTCCATGGGGCCAACCTCGGGGTGCGGGCCTCCGCCTATCTTGCCTGTGGTGGCTTCGAGGCCCTGCGCCTCTCCGAGGACCAGGCCCTGGTCGCGGAGCTGGTGCGCCGGGGCCACTGTGTGAGCCGCCCCTGCGACCTGCCGGTGGTGACCTCGGCCCGGAGCTCCCCACGCGCCGCCGGGGGGTTCGGGGACTGTCTGAACCGCCTCACGCAGTCCGTGATGCGGCAGGACCACGCACTCAGCCGCCCTCCCCACCCATGGGGGAATCCTGGCTGGTGGGGGTACTGAGAGGGTCTCCCTCACGCCAGAGCCCTGGCCTACGGTGGCTGGTATGGACAACCGAGCGGAAGTGCGTGAATTCCTCATCTCGCGGCGCGCCCGGATCAGCCCCGAGGACGTCGGGCTGCCAGCCGGTGCGAAGCGTCGCGTGAAGGGTCTGCGCCGCAGCGAGGTCGCGACCCTGGCCGGTGTGAGCGTGGAGTACTACACCCGGCTGGAGCGCGGAGCGATCAGCGGAGCCTCCCCGGAGGTGCTCAACAGCCTCGTCAAGGCACTGCGCCTGGACGACGCCGAGAGGGCGCACCTGTTCGACCTCGCGCACGCGGCGAGCCCGGTGGCGCGGCCGCCCAAACGGCGGAGCGCGAAGAGCTGGACCCCGCACACCAGCCTCCAGTGGACGCTCGACGCGATCACCGCCGGGCCCGCCTTCGTCCGAAACGGACGCATGGACCTGCTGGCGGTGAACACGCTGGCCCGGGCGTTCTACAGGGACGTCTACGAGATGCCGGGTCAGCCGCCCAACGTCGCACGGTTCACCTTCCTCGACGAGCGCGCCCGGACCTTCTTCCCGGACTGGGACATGTTCGCGGAGGTGACCGTCGCGATCCTGCGCACGGAAGCGGGCCGGGACCCGCACAACAAGGAGTTGCACGACCTGATCGGTGAACTCTGCACCCGCAGCGACGAGTTCCGTCACCTCTGGGGCGCGCACGACGTCCGTCAGCACGGCACCGGATTCAAGACCTTCGAACACCCCGTCGTGGGTGGGATGACCCTGGCCTTCGAGGGGATGGAGTTGGCCGCCGAGCCGGGGCTGACCCTCACCGTGTACACCGCCGAGCCCGGGTCGGCCTCGGCCGAACGGATGAGCCTGCTCGCCTCCTGGGGAGCCAGCGAGTTCCGGGCCGAACGGTCCGTCGACGAGTCACACCCGTGAGGGCGGCCCCGCGCACCAGGGCAAAACCACGGTCAAGAGGAGGCCGCCCCGCCGTCCCGCGACGCGTCAACGGCGTACGCGGGCACGACCATGGGAACCGACCACCGCCGGACCGCACCACGGGAGGACCGTCTTGGAACACGTCACCGGCACCGCGACCCTCAGGGGACCGTCCGAACGCTTCACGGGCGACGTCTACCTGAACATGATCGAGGCCCCCGCCGAACCGGCCCGCCTGGCCGCCGCGCTGGTGCGCTTCACCCCCGGCGCACGAACGAACTGGCATTCCCACGCTCTGGGGCAGGTCCTGCACGTCACGGACGGTGTCGCGCTGGTGGGCACCCGCGACGGCACGGTCGTGCGGGCCTCGGCGGGCGAGACCGTCCGGTGCCCGCCCGGAGAGGAGCACTGGCACGGCGCCACCGACGAGGCGTTCATGTCGCACCTGGCCCTGGTGGTCGGGGACGGCCACGGCGACGGCACCACCTGGCTGGAACCGGTCACCGACCACCAGTACACAGCGGCCCTGGCCTTCGCCACCAGCACCAGCCGATCGAAGAAGGAGACGTCATGAGCACGATCGCGATCATCGGCGCGGGTCCCGGACTCGGCGCCGCCACCGCTCTGAGGTTCGGACGCGAGGGGTTCTCCGTCGCACTGGTCGCCCGCAACCAGGAAGGACTCGACCAGCTCGCACGTGACCTCGCCTCGGAGGGGATCGAAGCGCGCGGCTACGGGGCCGACGTGCGGGACCGGCCCTCCCTGACCCGTGCGCTGGAGTCCGCGGCCGCGGATCTGGGGGCGATCGAGGTGCTCCAGTACAGCCCGGTGCCCAGCCGCGAGTTCCTCCGCCCGGTGCTGGAGACGACCCCCGAGGACCTGGCCGCGGCGGTGGAGTTCTCCGTCCTCGGCCCGGCCACCGCCGTCGGCCAGGTGCTGCCCGGAATGGGCGAGCTCGGCCACGGAACGATCCTGCTGGTCAACGGCTCCAGCGCCGCGACGCCCAACGGGAACGTGGCCGGTACGTCGACGGCGTTCGCGGGGGAGTCCGCCTACGGACACATGCTCCACGAGGCCCTCGCGCCGGTGAACATCCACGTCGGACAGCTCATCATCCCCGGAGCGATCGGAGGGGGCGACCCCCGCTACGCGCCCGAGGCCCTCGCGGACCGGTTGTGGACCATCCACGACGAGCGGGGCCGCTTCCGCACGACGGTGTGAGCGGGGGAGCCCCCCCGAGCTCAGGCTTCGGGGATGTCACGCCCGAAGGCCTCGGGGGTGACCGACACGGGGTCGGGGCCTCCCCGGACACCCGTGTCGAGTGCGTCGATCGTGGTGAGCTGGTCCGTAGTGAGCTCGAAGTCGAAGACGTCGAAGTTCGCGGCGATCCTCTCGCTCCTGACCGACTTCGGGATCGCGGACCGGCCCTCCTGCAGGTGCCAGCGGAGCATGACCTGCGCGGGCGTCCTGCCGTGGGCCGCCGCGATCTCCCGGATCACCGGGTCGTCGAAGGTGGACCGCTCACCGTGGCCCCGGTAACTGGTGATGCCGCCCATCGGTGACCACGCCTGGGTCAGGATTCCCTGCTCGGTGTCCGCGGCCTGGGCGTCGGACTGCACGAAGTAGGGGTGGACCTCGATCTGGTTCACCGCGGGTACGACGTCGGTCCGTTCGAGCAGGTCGGCCAGGACCCCGGGCATGAAGTTGCTGACGCCGATCGCCCGGACGCGCCCGTCGTCCAGCAGCGTCTCCAGCGCCCTGTAGGCCTCGACGGTGTCGTCGAACCTCGTGGGGACCGGCTGGTGGAGCAGCAGCAGGTCGATCTGCTCGACGCCGAGCTTGCCCGCGCTCTTGTCGAAGGCGTGCAGGGTCCGGTCGTAACCGTAGTCACTGATCCAGACCTTCGTCTCGACGAACACCTCGGACCGGTCCAGGCCCGAACGGCGGATGCCCTCGCCGACCTCACGCTCGTTGAAGTACGCGGCGGCGGTGTCGATGAGCCGGTAGCCGACGCTGAGGGCCTCGGCGACGGACGCGGCGGTGACCTCGGGCGGGGTCTGGAAGACGCCGAAGCCCAACGCGGGCATCGCCACACCGTTGTTCAGGGTCAGGTTCATGTTCGTTCTTCCTTCGGTCGTCCGATCGGGGGGACCGCGTCGACACCCTCCGTGATGCCCGGTGCCCGTTCATGATGTCGAAGGAACGCGGGGATCCCCTCCAACGGTCGGGGGTGTGTCGCCAGGTGAGGGGCCCCGCTCCTGGACGAACGGCCGCCACACCCGCACCTGACCTCTCTGCCGAATAACAGACAACATGAAATTCAGTAACGCCGTTGCGCATCATTTTGCATGCAGATTGCCCCAATATAGTATGTGATCTGCGTAATGTGACGCGGCGGCGGCCCGATGTGGCCAAGGCGTTTTCTTTCCATGCTCGAGCTTCTCGCCTAACGTCAATGGTGAACACGAAGGAGTGCGATCGGGAAATGCCGGTCGTGGCAGTTGTCGGTGTATCCAACCAAGGGAACCCCATGTCTGTCAGGAAGCGATTGTTCACCACCGCCGCAATGGTGGCCGCCCTCGCCGTCGCCGGTGTCCTCGGCACGGCTCCGACGGCCTCGGCCGCGAGCGTCCCCCTGGTCGAGGCGCAGGCCACCTACATCTACCTCTACGAGCACGACAACTTCAAGGGCGGGTCCTGGCGGACCTCCGGCAGCGACAGCAACCTGGCTGGCGACTGCTGGAGCGGCTCGGGCTGCCGTAGCGTCAACGACAACGCCAGTTCCATGAAGAACCAGAAGTCCAGCAACGCCTCCTTCTACGAGCACGCGAATTACAAGGGGCCCTCCTACTACGCCCAGAAGAACTCGTCCGACAAGGACCTGACCGACAACGGATTCGACAACAAGATCAGCTCCGTCCGGGTCTGGTGATCGGTGTGCCGGGAAAGCCGGGCGCTATGCGGTGCGCGGCCTTCTCGGCACCATTTCCGGTGGAGAACCATGAACAGACTTCTTCGGGTGACCGGAGCACTGTGCGTTGCCGTCGGTCTCGCCGCCTGTGGCGTCCAGGACGACGAGGGAGGCGGGGAGCGCTACCTCCCCGCCGAGGAAGGGGTACGGTCGCTGACCCTCCCCTTCGACGAGTACACGCTCTCCCCCTTCGAGATGCGCACGCTCGACTACGCGCAGGACCTGCTCGTGCGCGACTGCATGCGCCAGCACGGCATGGACTGGCGAGTGCTGCCCGCCCCCAAGGAGGAGGGGACCGACCCTCCGCACCGGGGTCGATACGGAGTGATCGAGTCGGAGGTGGCTGAGCGGTACGGCTACGGCGCGCCGCCCGGGTCAGCGGACGAGGCCCTCGTGGAGGAGGTACGGGAGGACCGGCTCACCCTCCTGGCCACCGAGCACCGGGTGGCCTACGGGAGCGAGAGCGCGGCCGGGTGCCTCCAGGAGGCGGGCCGGGACATCATGGCGGGTGTCCCGGACATGGACCACGACCGGTTGAACTCCTTCATCCAGACGGGCTTCGAGACCTCTCGAAGCGCCCCGGAGGTGGTCGACGCCTTCGCTGCCTGGAGCGCGTGCATGGCGGACCGGGGCTTCGACTACCCCACGCCGTCGGAGGCACCGACCGACGCGCGCTGGAGTGACGGGGAGGGCGATCCGTCAATGGAGGAGACCGAGGTGGCGGCGGTGGACGTGGCCTGTAAGGAGGACGTCTCGGTGGTCGAGATCTGGCGCGACGCGGAGGCGGTGGCACAGGAGCGCCTGATCGAGGAACACCCCGAGGACTTCGCACTCTTCGCCCAGGTGAGGCAAATCAGACTGGAGACGGCACGAACGGCGATCGAACGGTTCGGGGCCTAGCGGGGCCGCCGCAGGAGCGGCTGCCTGGGAGGTCGGGATCCACCCACCACCGTGCGGAGCCAGAGGAGGCCGCGCCCGGCGCCGGGGCGGAGCCTGATCGGCGCCTGCCACCGGGTGATCCGGGTGATCCGGGCGATCCTGCGCGGAGGCGGGTCAGAATCGCCTTGAGGGCGCCACGCCGGGTGGTCGACGTCGTCGAACACCGACCATGCCGGAATCACGGCGCCACCGTCTTGCCGGTCTGACTCGTGGGGCACGAGGATGGCTTCCGTGTGCGCGGCCCGGCTCCCACCGGGCCGTACCTACGGGAAGAGACAGGTGCCATGACCGCATTGACGACCTCCAGCCGTGTGGACGACATCCTCCGGCGGAGCGCGACCAGAACCCCCGCGAACACCGCGCTGGTCTTCGGCGACCGAGAGTGGACCTACGCCGGACTCGACGACGCGGTCACCCGGGCGGCCGCGCGGCTGCTGGCGACGGGCGCGGTCAAGGGGGACCGCGTCGCGGCCTACGGCAGGAACTCCGACGCCTACCTGATCGGCTTCCTGGCCTGTGCGCGGGCCGGGCTGGTGCACGTGCCCATCAACTTCGCCCTCAAGGGTACGGAGCTCGCCTACCTGCTGGAGCAGTCCGGCAGCACCGTGGCCCTGGTCGACCCGGCGCTGCGCTCGGCCGTGGACGAACTGCGCACCGAGACCGGCGTCGAGCAGGTGCTGGAACTGCGCGACGCCCCCGGCTCGCTGCTGGAGGAGGCCACGCGGGGCCCGGTTCCCGATCTGGACGCGGAGGTGGTCGACACCGACCTGGTCCAGCTCCTGTACACCTCCGGCACCACCTCCAGACCCAAGGGCGCCATGATGTCCCACCGGGCGCTCGTTCACGAGTACCTCTCGTGCCTGGTGGGGCTGGACCTGGACGCCGGGGACAACCCGCTGCACGCGATGCCCCTGTACCACTCCGCTCAGCTGCACGTCTTCCTCCTTCCATGGCTGGCGGTGGGTGCCCGCAACACCCTGGTGGAGGCACCCGACCCCAGGGACCTGCTGAACCGGATCGAGGCCGACGGGCACGGGGCCTTCTTCGCCGCCCCCACGCTCTGGGTGGCGATGGCCAACCACCCCTCGTTCGACGACCGCGACCTGTCCAGCCTGCGCAAGGCCTACTACGGCGCCTCGATCATGCCCGGACCGGTCCTGGACCGGCTCCGCGCTGCCTTGCCCGACCTCGGCTTCTACAACTGCTTCGGCCAGAGCGAGATCGGCCCGCTGGCCACCGTTCTGCGCCCCGAGGAGCACGGGGCCAGGCCCGCCTCCGCGGGGCGTTCCGTCCTGTTCGTGGAGCTGCGCGTGGTGGACGAGAACGGTGAGGAGGTCGCCCCGGGTGAGCTCGGGGAGGTGGTCTACCGGTCACCACAGCTGTGCCTGGGCTACTGGGACAAGCCGGAGGAAACCGAGGAGGCCTTCCGGGACGGGTGGTTCCACTCCGGTGACCTGGTGCGCGCCGACGCCGAGGGCTACATCGAGGTGGTCGACCGGATCAAGGACGTCATCAACACCGGCGGAGTGCTGGTGGCCTCGCGCGAGATCGAGGACGTGCTGTTCGCGCATCCCGGGGTGGCCGAGGCCGCTGTGGTCGGGACCGCTGACGAGAAGTGGATCGAGGCGGTGACGGCCCACGTGGTGCCCGCGGCGGACGCCGACACCGAGGCGCTGCCGGAGCAGTTGGTGGCGCACGTGCGACGCCACCTCGCGCCGTTCAAGGTGCCCAAGACGGTGCGGCTGGTCAGCGAGCTGCCCCGCAACGCCTCGGGCAAGATCCTCAAGCGCGAACTCCGCGACCGCCCCGCCTGACCCCGCGCGGCCCTCCGGTCACGCCGTGACCGCCCCCCGGAGGGCCTTCCAGCCTCGACCACGTGGTGCTCCCGGGTGAACGTCCCGCCCGTGGCGAACCGGAGGAACATGCGCCCGTCCCGCTCGGAGCGGGCCAAGGAACGTCGTTCCCCGGTGTGGAGCGGCCTCCATGAGCCGCCACCGCGCCTCGCTGGACCGTCGCCCGCCACCAGACGAAAGCACACAGGCCCCGGACACGGATCCCCGACCAGCGCGGACCGGTCGTCGGCGCGGAGCAGATCCGGCATGTGCCAGTTGAACGCGTCCCGGAATGTGCCGGTGAACGCGTCAACGGAGTCTGGGTGGATGGATCGAGCCGAAGCGATCGAGGGGTTCGCAGACGAAAGGGCAGCCTGCCTGCGGTGTCCCTCGGTTCTCCAAGGGGCCGGAATGCCCACAAGGGGTGGGCATCTGCCCGGAGGGGTGGTGGGGATGTGGCGTCCTGGCGTGCGGGGTCGGAGAGCACGCATACCTCCCATCCGTCCGTTCGGGTCGGTTTCCCCTATGGTTGGGGCGAACGGCTTCTGGCTGGGAGGTACCGCCGTCCCGAGACGGTCGGAGACCGCCCGGCCGCGTGGCGCGGCCCCCTGCGTGTAGAGGTAGATGCTCCTATGTCCGACGGCTCCTCCCAGCCCCCCGCCGGCGGTTTCGACCGGCCCTCTCCCATCGACACCACCCGGACGCACTCGGCCCGGATCTGGAACTACTGGATGGGCGGCAAGGACCACTACCCGATCGACCGCGTCGCGGGTGACCAGGTGGCCGAGTCCTTCCCGGAGATCGTGGACCTGGCCCGCACCAGCCGGGAGTTCCTGAACCGCGTGGTGACCCACCTGACGGAGGAGGCGGGGATCCGCCAGTTCCTCGACATCGGCACCGGGATGCCCACCGCGAACAACACCCACGAGGTCGCCCAGGGGATCGCGCCCGAATGCCGGGTGGTCTACGTGGACAACGACCCCCTCGTGCTCGCGCATGCGCGTGCCCTGCTCGTGGGAACCCCCGAGGGCGTCACCGACTACATCGACGCCGACCTGCGTGACCCCGAGGCGATCCTGGAGCGGGCCGCGAAGACCCTGGACTTCGATCAGCCCATCGCCCTCATGCTGATGGGCGTGCTCGGCCACGTCCCGGACGAGGAGCTCCAGCCGATCGTCGGGAAGCTGCTGGACGCGCTGCCCTCCGGCAGCTACCTGGCCAGTTACGACGGCACCAACACCAACGAGGCCTACAACGAGGCCATCGAGGCGGGCAACAAGCACGGCGACGACCCCTACCGCCTGCGCAGCCCGGAGGCGGTCGCCGCTCGCTTCGAGGGTCTGGAGCTGCTGGAGCCGGGTGTGGTGCCCTGCCCCCGGTGGCGCCCACTGGAGGGTGAGCTCAGCGCCCGTCGCGGTTTGGACCAGTACGGCGGAGTGGCCCGCAAGCCCTGACAGCCCGGTTCCCCGGTCACGGCGTGAACCGCCTCGGGGGCACCCGACAGGTGCCCCCGGACCCGGGATCAGGTGTTCAGGTGTTCAGGTGCCGCCAGCGGACCGGGTCGGGGTGGGCGCGGATGCCCTCGCTCCGCGGTAGGTCACCGCGTTCGGAGCACTCCAGGACCAACATCTCCTCGTCCCCCGGGTCGAAGGCGTACTCCACCGGCTCCACCCGCGAGGACACCCCGCAGTCGGCCAGGAACTCCCGCATGCGGTCCAGCTCCGGATAGCGCGTGAAGTCCGCGTGCTGGAACAGCGGATACAGCCGCACCTGCCAGCGGGACAGCCGCACCAGCTCCAAGAGCGCCTCCCGGTGGAACTCCTCGTCCAGCTGCCTGCCGTAGGAGAACAGCAGGTGGGAGCTGAGCACCAGGTCGAAGGAGTGGTCGGGGAAGGGCAGGTGCGGCAGGGAACCCTCCACGTAGCGTTCCGGGTGCGCGGTGACGTCCGCGCCGAACCTGCGCGCCGACACCGAACGCAGCCGCGTGTACTGCTCCGGTCCCTCGAACCACGTCCACACGAAGTCCGACTCGTGCTCTACCAGGTCGGCGTGCTTGTGCTCGTTCTCCAACAGGGCCAGCTCGGCCAGCTTCCCCCGGTTCTCCCCGTACTCGGGGTCCACCGCCGTGACGTCGGAGCCGCGGGCACGGGCCTCGGCCGTGAAGCTCGCGGCGCCGCCGGGGCAGTCCAGGATCCTCAACGACAGGTCGTGGTCGCTGAGCCCGAACATGGACCGGTACTCCGCGAAGTCGCGCGCGCTGACGAACATCCGCTCACCCCCGCCCGACGAAGGGCATCGAGGTGGGCAGTACCGTCAGGTACTGCACGTTGCTCCCCGGCGGCATCGACGCCATGAGGAGCAGGGCCTCGACGAAGCGGTCCAGGGGGAGGGTCTGTTCCACGGCCGAACTCCCGTCGGCCTGCCTGGCCGGGGGTTGGGGACGCCCGTCGGAGGGCTCCACGTTGCCCACGTCGATCTGCCCGCAGGCGATGCCGTGCTCGCGCCCGTCCAGCGACAGCGCCTTCGTGAGGCCCAGGACCGCGTGCTTGGCCGTGGTGTAGGCGATGGCGTTCGGCCGGGGCGCGTGCGCGGAGGGCGCTCCGTTGTTGATGATGCGCCCGCCCCGGGGCGACTGCTCCCGCATCGCGCGGAACGCCTCCTGGGCGCACAGAAACGTGCCGGTCACGGTGGTGTCCATGATCCGGTTCCAGTCCTCGAACCGGACGTCCTGCACCGGCACCCTGGGCACGACCGCCCCGGCGTTGTTGAACAGCAGGTCCACCCGGCCGAACCGCTCCCGCACGGCGGCGAACAGCGCGGTCACCTCCTCGGGACGTCCGATGTCGGTCGGGAGGGTCAGCATCCGGTGCGCGTCCCCGCCCGCCAGGGCGACCGTCTCCTCCAGTGCCTCCTTGCGGCGACCGGCGATCGCCACGGACCACCCCTCCGAGAGCAGGGCGAGCGCCGCGGCGCGCCCCAGCCCGCTGCCGCCCCCGGTGACCACCGCGACCCCGCGCTCCGGGGTGACTCCCTCGTTCACCGCGCACCCGCGCTCATCCAGGCCCGCAGCACGCGGCGGCTGCCCGGGCCGGGCACGTCCACGTAGGGGGACCGCCCGTGCAGGACCCGGGAGTTGCGGATGACCAGCAGGTCACCGGCGCCGAGCAGGAGCTGGAAGGCGATCTCCGGCCGGTAGAGGACCTCGTCGAGGACGTCCAGGGCCTCCCACTGGCGGTCGGTCAGGGGCGGGCCGCCCCGCTCCGGGGAGGTACGCACCGTGCGGGTCTGGTAGTAGCAGCCCACGGTCCCGTCCTCCTGCGTGAACAGGATCGGGGAGACGATCACCTGCTGTCCCGCCCGGCCGGTGCGGTCGAAGGTCCAGTCCTCCTCCAACGTGGCGAGCACGTCCGGGCGCTCCCCGCCGATGATGCTCCGCACGTGGCGGGCGCTGGCGAGCTTGGTGTACCCACCTCCCCGTACCGCGGGCTGGAGGCACAACAGCACCAGGAGATCGCAGGTGTCGCAGTGGAACCCGAGTTCGGTGTTCCCGTCACCGTCCTGGTCCCGAAGCACCCGGAACAGGTCTCCCTCGGCGTTCTGCGGGATGATCTCGCCGAAGTCCCGTAGGACGAAGGAGAGCGCCGAGACGATGTCGGCCTCGTCCGCAGCCGGGTCCATCAGGTTCGGGACGTGCGCGAAGCCCACCGAACGGATGCTCTCGGAGCTGAACGAGCGCAGCCGCTCACGCACCCGTGAGGCACCCTCCCACCGATCCGCCCGGGCGTCCCGCCACAGCAGCGCGCGCTCCTCGTCGGAGAGCGGCATCGACCACAGGTCGCGACGGGTGTCCAGGGTCGTGCTTCCCCAACCGATCTCGGTCGTGGTGTTCTCGGTCATCTGGCGGGCCGTTCCCTTCGTCGTGGGATTCACTGGGGCGGTTCGGGGAGGAAGCCGACGGCCGTGGCCCAGGCCATGGCCGCCGACCACCACTCGCGGGTCGGCGGCGCGAAGCGCACGCCGACGCGATCGAGCGCGGAGGTCGTGTGGGAGCTGTCGACCACCACGTTGCGCGATCCCAGCTGGGACCAGGCGGAGGCCAGCCGGGCGGCGGTCGGATGGGTCCGCTCCACCCGGGACAGCGCCGCGCTGAACGCGTGGTCGTCGGTGAGCCTGACCGGATGGCCCAAGGAGACCAACCAGGCCACCAGTTCGTCGTGCGGCACCGTGTACGGGGACTCCACGTGGTACACGCCCGGCGCCGCGTGGGCGTGGGTCACCATCGCCGCGATCCCCGCCGCCACCGTGTCCACGTGGGAGAACGCGAACGACTCCGAGGGACGGCTCGGAGCGGCACCGGCCAGCACGTAGCCGCGCACCAGCTGGTAGATCCGGTTGTCCTCCACGTTGCGCTGGAAGGCACCGGTCCGGCTGTGCGCCGCGACGTGGCCGCTGCGGTGGACATAGCACTGGCGTCCCGAGGCCGCCCACGAGCGGACCTCCTCCTCCGCCGCGAACTTCGTCCTCTCATAGGGGGTGCGGAACCGCTGCCCGATCCGCAGATCGGCCTCGCTGAACCGGCGCGGGACTCCGTCCACGCCCCCCGCGACGGCGAGCGTGGACAGGTGGTGCAGGCGGGCGCCGGGCACCTCGGCGTCGATCCACGCGAGCAGGCGGCGGACCCCCGCGACGTTGGTGCGTTCCAGTTCGTCGGGGGGAGCGACCAGGCGCACGTCCGCCGCCGCGTGGACGACCGCGCGCACGTCCCGGACCCGTTCCAGGCCGTCCCGTGACAGCCCCAGGCCCTCTCGGTTGACGTCACCGGCGATCACGTCGAACCCGCCGACCCGTCGGTCCGCGCCGTCGATCGCGGAGTCGAGCCGCCGCGCCGCGTCCGCGTCGTCCCCGCCCCGGACCAGGCAGGTGACGTGCGCGTCGCGGTCCAGGAGGGCGGCCAGCAGGTGGCGGCCCAGGTAACCGGTGGCCCCGGTGAGCAGCACGCGGACCGGTTCCCGGACCCGCGCGCTCGTGCGAGCGGTCCCGGACTTCGGGGCGCCGGTGAGCAGCAGCTGGCCCGAGGTGGAGACGGCGCTCCTGTCGGGCTCAGGGGGAGCGCTCCCGACCTCGCTGGCCACGGCCCCACCAAAGGCCGAGACTATTCCGTGGGCGTCCTCGTGGGACAGCCACGGCCAGGCGTACACGAGGTCGGCCACCAACCTGCCCTCGACGATCCGCGTGGTGAGCCGCAGTCGGTGGTGCGGGTCCCCGCTGGGACAGCGCGCCGCCCCGCCGCTCTCGGGGGCGACGGACCAGGCCAGCGACGGTTCGTCGGGCAGCTCGAAGGTGCCCAGGAAGTTGAACCCGGCCTCGGGGAGCGCGACGTCGGCGTCCATCGGCACCTGCTGGGCCTCCCGCACCAGGTGCTCGACCCGCGCGGTGGTCTCTGCCGAGGAGGAACGGACCACGGTCCGCACGTCCACGGCTCCGCCGACACTCCCGGAGCCGGTGGCGGACCCCGGGTCCGTGCCGGGAGCCGCCACGGTCACGTGCTTGACCGCCGTGAACCAGCCCACGGTGTCCATGTACGCGTCGCCGCGACTCGTGGTGTCGCGGCCGTGGGTCTCCACCTCCACGGTCAGCCGCGGCCGACCGTTCCGGCGCAGGACGGCCTCGGAGAAGGCCGACAGCAAAAACGCCTCCAACCGCTGGGAGCGCCCGTGACGGCGGACCAACCGGTCGGTGTCGCCCTCGTCCAGGGCCCAGGTCAGGGCCGCTGGTTCCAAACCGGGATCGGCGGGCGGCCGCGTGCGGAGCGGAGCCGCCCGGGGGGGGGGGGGGGGCGCGGCGGTCGCCGCCCACCGGTAGAAGTCGGCGGTCACGGGCATACGGTGCGGGCTCCCCGTGAGCGCCGCCCGGTAGGCGTGGGCGAGGTCGTCGAGCAGGACCCGCCAGGAGAGCCCGTCGATGGCCAGGTGGTGCACGATGACTGCCAGCCGGTCGTCGCCCCCGGGACCGGAGAAGTCGCCCCCTGCTCCGGAGAACAGGTGGATCCGGACCAGACGGCCCGACTCCGGGTCCAACCCCCGGTGCAGCTCGGTACAGGTGGCCTCGACCTCCTCCGAGACCCGGGCGGGGTCGAAGGGGAGCCGGGAGAAGGTCACCGCGTCCGTCTCCTCAGCGGGGCGGGGGAGACCCGGACCGCCCGTCGCCACGGGTTGGCGCAGCGCGGGATGGCGGCGCAGCACCTCCACCACGGCGCGGGAGAGCGCGGACGGGTCCACCGGGACCCCGCACCGCAGGACGGCCGACTGGTTCCAGTGCCTGGGGTCCCGTACCCGCTGCTGGAAGAACCAGCGCTGGGCCGGCGCCAGCCTCCCGGCCCCGGCGGCGCCCGCGTCCTCCGTCGGGTCGGCGGCCTCCCCCGAGAGCGGGGCGGCCGCCTCCGCCAGTAGCGCCGCGGTGGGGTTCAGGTAGAAGTCCTCGAACGCGACCCGGTACCCGGACCTGCGCAGCGCCGTGACCGTGCGCATGGCCAGGATCGAGTCACCGCCGATCTCCAGCACGTCCGTGTGTGGGGCGACCAGGGGCAGGCCGAGCGCACCCGCCCACAGGTCGGCGATGGTCTTCACGAGGGGGTCCCCGGCCGGTGCGCCGACCGTGTCCGGGGGCGCCGACACGTCGGGGGCGGTCCCGGGATTCCTCCCCCCGAGTTCCAGGACCCGGTCCACCAGCACGGACAGGCCGTCCCTGTCCAGCTTGCCGTTCGGGCCGGTGGGGAACTCCGGCACCACGACCAGCGGCTGGGGGACCGAGTACGCGGGGAGCCGGTCCAGCAGGTACGAGCGCAGGGAGGCCACCAGGCTCGCCTGCGCTCCGCCGTCCTCGCCGACCACCGGCCGCACCGCCGCCAGGAGCTGGGCCCCCGCGGGGTTGCGGCGCACGATCACCGCGGACCGCGCCACCCCGGAGAAGTCGTCGATCACCCGCTCCACGTCCGCCGGATCGACCCGGTAGCCCCGGATCTTCACCTGGCGGTCGGTCCGACCGGCGAAGACGAGGTCGCCGTCCGGGCGGCGGCGACATCGGTCACCGGTCCGGTACCTCGGTCCGTCGTCGTGCGGGAGGAAGCGGCGCGCGGTCTCCTCCGGGCGCCCGAAGTACCCCGGCGTCACACCTGGACCGCCGATGAGCAGCTCGCCGTCGGCGCCGTCCGGTACCGGACGGCCCTCGGCGTCCACCAGGTACAGGCCGTTCCGGCCGATGGCCGTCCCGATGGGGACCGTCGCCTCGTCCTCGGGAAGTTCGGAGGGGGAGACGGCCACGAAGCAGCTCGCGCCGATGGTGGCCTCGGTCGGACCGTAGTGGTTGACCACCCGACCGGCCACACCGTCCTTCAGGAGCCCGGCCGCCAGGGAACGGGGCAGCGCCTCACCGCCCAACAACAGGGTGTGCAGTCTCGGAGCCCGACGCGGACGCCCCTCCAACAGGGCGGTCATGTGGGAGGGGGTGGTCTTGAGCACGGACACCCCCGCCGCGGACAGACAGGACCAGAAGGCCTCCGGGTCGCGGGCCCGGTCGTCGGGCACCACGTGGACCGACCCGCCGGTCGCAAGTGCCAGCAGCCAGGAGGTGTGCCCGAGGTCGGCGGCGAGCGTGGTGACGTGCGCGACGCACGGCGCGTCCTCATGGGTGAGGCCGAGGCGGTCCCGCAGGGAGAACGCGTAGTGCACGGTGTTGGCGTGGGTGACCGTGACCGCTTTGGGTTCCCCGCTCGAACCCGAGGTGAAGGAGAGATAGGCCGGGTCGGAGGCGCGCACCCGTGGCGGGGTCGCGCCACGGGGCTGGCCGCCGTGGCGCCCGACCAACGCGTCCAGGTCCACGAACTCGGTCCCGCGCGCCCCGGGCGCGGTGTGCCCGGGATCGGAACTGAGCACGTGCCCCACGGCGATCGCGTCCAGACGCCTGCGGACGTCGGGGCCGCTCCATGCGGGATCGACGACCACGGCGGCAGCTCCCGCGCGCAAGACCCCGTACAGCAACACGCACACCCGGATGTCGCGCGGGCCCAGCACCGCGACCCGGTCACCCCGCCCCACGCCCTGATCGGCCAGACGGGCAGCCACCCGGTCGGCGGCGGCGAGCAGCCCCCCGTAGTCGAGGGAGCGAACCCCGTCGGAGAGCGCCGGTCGGTGCGGGTGGGAGCGCGCGCCGCGCGCCAGCAGGTCGGAGAGTGAGAGGTCCGGGATCGTCGTACCTGTCAAGGGGGTGGGTCTCCAGTTCAGGCGGTGTCTGCTTGGGACGGCCCGGCACCTGTCCCCCTGGGCCTTCGTCCCCGCCCGTCACCGGCGAGGGAGTTCAGGAGAACAGGACCCGTCTCACCCGGCCGGTGCGGTGTCCGGGGCGCCCGCCACGAACGCCTCGGTGCGTTCGTCGGGTGACAGGCGCTCGTGCAGGGCCCAGGCGACGGTCCGGTGCAGCCCGTCCAGGTGGATGAGTCCGGTCCGCACCTCCAGGTCGGAGTAGTCGGTGTGCGGCACCGGGCGGGTGCTCAGGTAGACGGGGGTCAGGGGCCGCTCCCCGAACAGCTGGAGCTTCTCCGAGCAGATCGGGTTGGCCGCGGCCATCTCCGCGCCGCCCGACCGGACCAGCTCCGCCGCTTCGCCCACCGTCCGGCCCGACCGGGGGACCAGTTCGCGTCCTCCGCCCTCGCTCAGGTGCCAGGGCAGCACGATGCCGAGGACCTCGTCCCGGGACAGCAGGACCCGGTGCCAGGTGCCGAGGAGCTCGTCCGCCATGTGCAGGACGTCCTCCCCGTCCTGGTTGGTGTTGGAGACGTGGGCGCGGTCGACGGGGTGGTCGCCCCGGTAGACCTCCAACACCTCCGCGAAGGGCACCGTGCCGATCAGTTTCATGTGGTGGAGTCCCGTCCCGTCGTGTACTCGGTGAAGTGCCGCTCGGCAAACAGCTCGGGCCAGCGCCCCCCGCTGAGGTCGAGCTCGCGCGCCCGAGCGAGCATATGCCGCCAATAGGGCTTCACCGGATGCCATCGCGCGTCCGCCTGGCAGTAGGAGGCGTCCACGAAGTAACGGGGGTGCGGGTCGCCCCCGCCCTCGGGGGCGGGCCTGCGCGCGTGGAACAGGGAGGAGTTCATCAGGACCGTCGAGCCCGGGGGGAGACGGTCGATGACGGCCTCTCCCGGTAGCTCCTTGGTGCCCAGGTGAGCGCGGGACTGTTTGGAGGCGTGTTCCAGGTGGGAGCCGGGCAGAACCGCGAGATGCCCGACGCTGGGGTCGAGCCCGCCGAGGTAGTGCAGGGCGTGGACCATCAGCAGGCTCGGGTCCTCGCGGTCGTTGGCCTCGTGGTCGTGGTGCCAGGCCTTGCCGCCGGTCGACTCGCCGTGCCGGTCGCTGTGCAGGTGGTGGAAGACGAAGGAGGGCCCCATGAGTTCGGCGATCACCCGCATCAGCGGTTCGTGGGTGAGGAGTTCGCCGTGTGCGGGAAGCTCCAGTTCCAGGACCGGGGGCGTGCCGTGGGTCTCCGGGTCGACGCAGGCGGCGATGGAACGCGCGCGCAGCCCCTCGTCCACCCACCGGTCCACCTCGGGCAGGAGACGGTCGACCAGGTGCGCGGGCAGGAAACCGGGGAGGACGAGGTAGCCGGAGTCCGTGAACTGTCTCCGTCGCGCTGTGGCGCCGTCGAGTTCCGGGGAAAACGTGTGGGTCAAGTCTTCGCCCCTTGTTCGTGCTCGGGTGTCGGATCGGTCTTCCGGGGCACGACGGATTCCCTCCCGGAGGAATCCGTCGTGGAAAAGGCGTCGTGCCCGGGTGCGGGGGAAGCACGCCTGGCCAGGGGCGAGGGCTATTGGTGTGGCTGTCCGTGGCCGTCAGTGGTGGGTGCCCGGAGGGTCGACAGTATTAGTTTCACTTTGTCCGGATCGTTGTCAAGAGAATCGGGGAAACACGATCCTGGCCTGGAACTTCTCCCGCGGGGAGTGCTGGTGGGAAATTCACGGTACGCGCGGAGTATGAATTCAGCGGGGGAAGGGTAAGGGTGGTTGCGGCGGCAGTGCGCTCCCGGGGAGGGGAGCGCGCCTCGCGCCCCCCCTCTGAAACGAGTCGCGTAACCCCTGTTCAGGGCATGCGTTGCTGGACGCCTCGCGGAACGCCCGAAGGGCGGTGTGCGTCGTCGAAGCCCCGCGCCGATGGGGTCCTCATGAGAGGAGTTCCTTCCTTTCCCCCAGGTCGATTCGGGCATTTGGGGCGAAGGATGAATGCCGTAACATTCTTGGAACCGAGTTCCTGGGATCAATCCGAAGATCGTTCCTCCGTTCCGGAGAGTGGCCGATTCCGGACGGTCGAATGGACCCGTGGGGGTGCTGACCCCAGGGGTTCCTCCGTGATATCGATAGCCCCCGCCGCTTTATCCCCGCGTTCCGGAAGAACGGATACCGAGGCGCACTCGGGTCGGAGTCGCGACGCAGAGCCAGGGCAGGGAAACGCACGGGCTGCCCGCGTTATCGGGGACGGGTGAGAGGGAGTGGGACGGTCCCCTTGCCTGTGCGCACGATGATCGTGATGATGAATGCGACCCTCCCGCACCTGAACGGGCACCCCGGCCACGGGCGGGCGTTCGCGCCTCCTCCCACGGCGGGGTCGTTACCAGCTGGGCCCGCCGAGGAGAGAACGGAAGGTGAGTGGCCGGAGTGAGCACCACCGGACCCGCGCCCCAACTGGGGCGTGACTACTGGAGGCTGTGGTCCGCGAGCGGGATGACCAACCTGGGGGACGGGCTCATGACCGTCGCCGTGGTGTGGCTCGCCTCCGCGCTGACCCGCGACGCCCTCCTGGTCTCGCTCGTCGCCCTGACCTCCCGGCTGCCCTGGCTGCTGTTCTCCCTGCCCGCCGGGGTGATCACCGACCGGTACGACCGGCGCCTGCTGGTGGCATGGACGGACACCGGCCGTTTCGTCGTGATCGCGGCCTTCGGTGTGTTCGTCCTCCTCACCGAGGGAAAACTGCCCACCCCCGAACAACTGGCCGCCGGTGGGGGAGCCCCCGCCTCGGCGACCGCGCTGCTCGTCGGGCTCTACGCGATGTCGTTCCTGGTGGGCTGCGCGGAGGTGGTCCGGGACAACGCCGCCCAGACCCTCCTGCCCTCCCTGGTGGACCAACGGCTGCTGGAACGGGCCAACGGTCGGCTGTGGGGCGTGGAGGTGACCGCCAACAACTTCGTCGGGCCCCCGCTGGCCGGGGTCCTGATGGGTCTGGCCCTGGCCGTCCCGTTCCTGTTCAACGCCGGCCTGCTCGCGGCCGGAGCCGTGCTGCTGTTCACTCTCTCCGGGACCTACCGCCCTCGGGGAGTCCCGGCCGGGACGGGCCGGATCGCCTGGCGCGCGGAGATCGGCACCGGCCTGCGGTGGCTGTGGGGCAACCCGGTCCTGCGCGCGCTGGCACTGCTGCTGGGGGCACTCAACCTGGCCTCCGCCATGATCATCTCCCTGTTGGTGCTCTACACCCAGGACGTGCTGGGACTGTTCGAGGGTTGGCAGTTCGGGCTGGTCCTCACCGGTTCGGCCACCGGCGCGCTCCTGGGGTCGCTGCTGGCCGAACGGATCATCGCCTCCGTGGGGGAGGGGCGCTGCCTGGTCGGCTCGATCACGGTGATGGGGGTCGGGCTCGCTCTCTTCGGTCTGGTGCCCGTCACCGCCGTCGTGTGGCTGTCGGGCGCGGCGATCGGCGTCGCGATCGTGGTGTGGAACGTCATCACCGTCTCGCTGCGCCAACGCGTCATCCCCGACCACCTGCTGGGCAGGGTGAACTCGGTCTACCGGTTCTTCGGCTGGGGCACCCTGTCCGTGGGCACGCTCCTGGGCGGCCTGGTGGTCGTCGGCCTCGAACCGGTCCTGGGACGGGAGTGGGCGCTGCGCCTGCCGTTCCTGTTGGCCGGAGCGGCCCACCTGCCCATGCTGGTGTTCGCCTGGGGCCGGGTGAACGGGGAGAGGCTGGCCCGCGCCAGAGAAGCGGCCCCGGAACGCACCTGACCCCGTGCGGTTCAGTCGATGGGCAGGGGTGAACTGGGCTTGGTGACGCTGATGGCGAAGGTCGTCTCGATCGAGGAGACGGCCGGGATGGCGCGCAGCTTGGTGCGCATCAGCTCCTCGTAGGCGGGGAAGGAACGGGCGGCCACCTTCAGCAGGTAGTCGTGGTCGCCCGCCAGCAGGTAGGACTCGGTGACCTCCGGGATCCCCCGGATGGCCTCCTCCACCCGCTCCACCACACCGGTGCCGTGGGAGTCCAAACGCAGTCGGACGAACGCGGTGATGTCCAGACCCACCGAGGCCGGGTCGACCACCGCCGTGTACCCGGCGACCACGCCGGACTCCTCCAACCGCCGCACCCTGCGCAGACAGGGGGAGGGTGAGAGCCCCACGCGGTCGGCCAGGTCCTGGTTGCTGATCCGTCCGTCGCTCTGGAGTTCGTGCAGGATCCGCAGATCGATCTCGTCCAACCGTTGCATGTGGCAGATTCTGCCAAACACACGGCGCCTGGAGCAATAAACAGCAATCGGCGGTCGCGGAGATCCCCGTACCTTCACAGCCATGAGCAGACCTACCGGCGCGACACCCTCGCTCACCGCCTCCCTGGCCGCGATGGCCGCGACCGTGGTGCTGTGGGCCGGGTTCGCCCTGAGCATCCGGGGGATCGGCGCCTCCGACCTCACCGCCACGGACGCGGCCCTCCTCCGGTTCCTGACCCCGCTGGTGGTGCTGGCCCCGTGGATCCCCCGGGCCGTGCGGCGCGTGCGACACGAACGCCCCGGAGTCCTGTTGGCGCTGTGCGTCGGCGCCGGACTCCCCTACTTCCTCCTGGCAGCCTGGGGCGGCTCCCTAACCAGCGCGGCCCTCGTGGGGATCGTGATCCCCGGGACCGTTCCGCTGTTCGTCACCGCGCTCGCGTTCGCGCTCTGGCGCACCCGGGCCCGCCCCGCCCGACTGGGCGCCCTCGTGCTGATCGTCCTGGGCGCGGCGGTGCCCGTGGCGGCAGCCGTCACCCCGGACCAGGCCACGGGGGTCGCGATCCTGCTCTGCGCGGGGCTCGTGTGGTCGGTGTACACCCTGGCGCTGCGGGAGACCACCCTCGATCCGGTCAGCGCCGCGATCGTCCTCTGCGCGCCCTCGGCCCTCCTGGCAGGGATACCGGTCCTGTTGGGCCTGGCGCCCTCAGCGCTGCTCGCGGGCGCCGCATCCCGTGACGTCCTGCTCTACGTCGCCGTCCAGGGCATCGGCGTCGGCGTGCTCGCCGCCCTGTGTTACGCGACCGCCATCCGCGGCCTCGGTGGCCCGGCCGCCGCCACCCTCGGTGCGCTCAGCCCGGTCGTCACCCTGCTCGCGGCCGTCCCGCTGTTCGGCGAGCCCGTCACCCTCACGACCACCGTCACCCTGCTGCTGGTCCTGACCGGTGTGATCGCCTTCAACCTGCTCGGCGCGGGGCGCCCCACCGGGACGCCTCCTCCCTCCACGCCGCCCCTCGCCCACCCGAGTCCACCCTCCACGCTCGAGGCAGTGGACCGCCGTCCCGAACTGGAGACCTCATGCTGATGCCGTCCACGAGCCCGCCGCGCACCGACCCCCTCTGGCGGCTCACCGCCGCCTGCGACGCCGACCCACGCCCCGAGCGACTCGACCTCCTCGTCGGCGTCTACCGCGACGACACCGGGTCCTCCCCGGTCTTCGGCGCGGTGGCCGAGGCCGAACGGAGACTCGCCGCACGCTCACACTCCAAGGAGTACCTGGGCCCCGCCGGCAACCGCGACTTCACCGACGCGCTCACCCGCATGCTGTTTCCCTCCGGGGACGTCCGCGCCCGCACGCTGGCGGTGCAGTCGGTGGCGGGCACCGGGGCGCTGCGGCTCCTGGCCGAACTCCTGGCCGCCACCGGGCCCGACCGGACCGTGCACCTGGGCACCCCCGCCTACCTCAACCACCGCACCATCCTCACCGCCGCCGGTCTGCGCGTGCGCGAGTACCCGATGCTGCTCCCCGACGGCCGACCGGACCCGGACGCCGCCCTCGCGGCCGTCGCCACGGCTGCACCCGGCGACGCGCTGTTGATCCAGGGGTGCTGCCACAACCCCACGGGCGCCGCGATGCCCACCCAACGCTGGGAGGAGCTCGCCCACGCGATGGCCGCGCGCGGGGTGGTGCCCTTCGTCGACCACGCCTACTTCGGCCTGGGCGACGGCCTCGACTCCGACCTGGAGGGCATGCGCCGGATGCTCGGTGTCCTGCCCGAAGCGGTGGTCGCGGTCAGCGCGTCCAAGGCCTGGGGCCTGTACAACGAACGCACCGGCTGCGCGATCGTGGTCTCCGACGACCCAGCCCGCCGTGCCCTCGCCTACAGCGTCCTGGAGACCACCGCCCGCGCCGGGTACTCGCAGCCACCCGACCACGGGGCGCGGATCGTCCACGAGATCCTCACCCGCCCGGAACTGCGCACCCGCTGGTCGGGGGAGCTCGACTCCATGCGCCTGCGCCTGGGGCACCTGCGCGAGGGGCTCACCGACGCCCTGGTGCGACGGACCGCCTCCACGGAGTTCGAGCCGCTGCGGGAACAGCGCGGCATGTTCCTGCGTCTGCCCCTCAGTGAGGACCAGATGGGACGGCTGCGCGACGAACACGCGATCCACGGTCTCCCCTCAGGGCGGATCAACCTCGCCGGCGTGCCCACCCGCCTCGTCGACCGCGTCGCCGACGCGATCACCCGGGTCCACAGCGGGCCCGAGGCGGTACGGCCGGTCCTCACGGGCGCCCGGGGGTGAGTCCGGCGGGGGCGTGCCCGAGCCCGCAGCCGTGCGGCCCCCACGGCGCCGTGGCTCAGGCCGTGGCCCCGGCCTCCCCGGCGCGCTCGCCGTCCGCCCGCCCGGATTCCGCACGCTCCTTGGAGGGCTCGGAGGAGGACGCCCGGTTGCGCAGCAGCGCCGCGAGGACCGCCGCGATCGGGGTGGCGAGGAACAGACCCGCCACCCCGCCGAGGATGCCGCCGACCGTCACTACGACCAGGACCACGGCGGACGGCAGCTCCAGGGCGCGGCCGTAGATGCGCGGCGCGAACACGTTGCTCTCCAACTGCTGTACCAGCAGCACCGCACCGAGCACGATCAGCGCCACCACCCAGTTCTCGGTCACCAGGGCCACCAGGACGGCCAGCAACCCGCTCAGGAAGGCACCGATGATCGGCAGGAACGCGCCCACGAAGGTGAGCACGATGAGCGGGATGGCCAGACTCGTGTCGATCAGCAGGATCAGCGCGATACCGATGCCGATCGCGTCGATCACCCCCACCAGCGCCACCCCGCGCACGTAGTTGCCCATCACCTCGTAGGAGACCCCCGCCGAGTGGCGCAGGACCGGACGGGAACCGACCGGCAGCAGACTGGCGATCCAGTCCATGAGCTTGTCGCCCGAGTGCACGAAGTAGATGGTCAGGACGATGATCAGCACGATCCCGAGCACGACCCGGGACACGGCGGTGGTCGCCGTCCACGCGCCGCTCAGGACCTGGTTGCTGTTCTCGGTGATCAGGGACTGCACCTGCTCCCAGGCGCTGTCGATCGCCTCGGTGAGCAGTGCCGGGTCCAGGCCGAAGGGCAGGGCCATCGTCTGGAGCTGGGAGACCGCGCTGTTGACGCTGGCCACGAGGTCGTCGAAGCTCGCGATCGCCGGGGTCACGATGAGAGTGACCACCCCGCTGTAGATCGCCAACGCGACCAGCATGGTGATCGTCGTCGACGACCCCCGGCCGAAACCCCGGCGCCTGATCAGGTTGGGGCGGCGCAGCCAGTTCGCCAGGGGCATCAGCAGCGCGGTGAGGAACACCGCGATGATGAGGGGGAGCGTGACCACCGACAGCAGGGTGAGGGCGTAGACCAGCAGCCCCGCCACCACGCCGACGACCAGGATGCGCCAGGCGGCGTCGGCGGCCACGCGCAGCAGATCACCGGCGCGCGCGCCGTCGTCCGGGTCCGGCGTTCCAGGGCCCGACCGCTCGGCCTCGGCCCGCTCCCGTGCTCGCTCCCGCTCCCGCTCGACACGGGCCCTGCGGGTGGCGTTCCACTTGTTCACGAGGGCCCCGACGCCCGGCCACTGGGCTTGCACATGTGCTCCGTTCTCCGATCGGCGCGGACACCGTCGTCACGCGCCACGAACCGCGTCGACCAGCACTCCGGAACACCTGGCGAGTGGTCAGTGACACGGGGTGACCACGAGTCTGGCGTCCGAGCGCGGCACGCGGCGGGAGGCGCGCGCCGCGTCACCGGATGGGCGTGTCGCCCGGAGTGCCCCACTCACCCGCCACTGTCGGCGCCCTCCCCGAACACGGTGCCGGGCCGCGAGTGGGCCTGAGCCAACACCCGAGCCAGCGTTCACCCCTGCTCGGTAAAGCCGTTCCGGGCTCCGACGCCCACGATTGCGGCTTCGAAATAGGCCCACGCGAAGACGACGAGCCTGCGGCGCGGAACCGCTCACGCGCGCACCAACCCGGAGCGCCGTCCCTCCCACGGCCGATCCCGAACCGGTGGTGGCGCAAGGAAAGCCTTTGGCAAAGTCCGGAACGGCGCCGCCCTCTGACTGACCCGGATCCGGTCTCATCACCGTGGAACGGTGTGGACCGGGTGGGGGGACGGCGAAGTGTCGGACGAGAAGTGGTCACAGCGCGACTACCACCACCCCGCGGCAGGGTGGGGCGCGGCGAGGTCGGTGCTGGGCCTCATCGCGGGAGAGGGCGAGTGGGTCGACGGCACCCGCGCGATCTTCCGGATGAACCACGAGAACGGTGGCTTCGACTGCCCCGGCTGCGCGTGGCCCGACGACCTCAAGGGTCTCAAGCTCGACATCTGCGAGAACGGGATCAAGCACGTCACCTGGGAGATGACCCGTAAACGGGTGGACCGTGACTTCTTCGCCCGACACACCGTCACCGAACTGCGCCACTGGAGCGCGTTCGAGCTGGAGGACCAGGGACGACTGACCGAACCCATGGTCTACGACCCCGACACCGACCGGTACGAGCCGATCAGCTGGCAGGACGCGTTCGACCTGGTCGGCGCCCACCTGCGTGCACTGGAATCCCCCCACGAGGCGGCCTTCTACACCTCCGGCCGGCTCGGCAACGAGGCCAGCTTCCTCTACCAGCTCATGGCCCGCGAGTACGGTACCAACAACCTCCCCGACTGCTCCAACATGTGCCACGAGGCGTCGGGCCGTGCGCTGAAGGCCTCCATCGGCACGGGGAAGGGGACCGCTGATCTCAAGGACTGGGAGGCCGCCGAGGCCATCTTCGTCATGGGGGTCAACGCCGCCTCCAACGCCCCGCGCATGCTCACCGCACTGGCTGAGGCGCACCAGCGAGGCACACGGATCGTGCACGTCAACCCGCTGGTGGAGGCCGCCGCCACCAGGACCATCGTCCCGCACGACTTCGTGGAGATGGGGCTGATGCGCCCCACCCGCACCAGCAACCTCAACCTCCAGATCCGCCCGGGCGGCGACATGGCGCTGATGCGCGGCATCGCCAAGGTGCTCCTGGAGAAGGCCGAACGCGACCCCAGGGCCCTGGACCCCGAGTTCGTCGAGCGCCACACCACCGGGTTCGAGGAGTACCGGGCGTTGTGCGCCGCCACCTCCTGGGAGCAGCTGGAGCGACAGTCCGGCCTGGACCGCGAGCGGATCATCGACGCGGCCCAGATCTACTCGCTCTCCGACCGCACCCTCATCAGCTGGTGCCTGGGCATCACCCAGCACGAGCACGGCGTGGACACCGTCCGCGAGATCGTCAACGTGCTGCTCCTGCGCGGCAACCTCGGCAGGGAGGGCGCGGGACCCTCCCCGGTGCGCGGGCACAGCAACGTGCAGGGCAACCGCACCTGCGGGATCGACCACCGGCCCACCCCGGAGTTCCTGGACGGCGTCGCCGAGGCCTGCGGGATCGACCCGCCGCGCGAACCCGGACTGGACACCGTCGGCACCGTCCGAGCCATGAACGAGGGCGCCGTGAAGGTGTTCGTGGGTATGGGAGGGAACTTCGCCAAGGCCGCCCCCGACACCCCGTACACGGCGGCCGGGTTGCGCAAGTGCGACCTCACGGTGCACGTCAGCACCAAGCTCAACCACAGCCACCTGGAACACGGCAGGGCCGCGCTCATCCTGCCCTGTCTCGGCCGCACCGAGAAGGACCACCAGCGTGCCGGGCTGCAGTCCTCCTCGGTCGAGGACTCCATGAGCATGGTGCACCTGTCCGTGGGTATGAAGCGCCCCGCCTCACCGCACCTGCTCTCCGAACCGGCGATCATCGCGGGCATCGCCCGGGCCACGCTGCCGGACAGCGCAACGCCCTGGGAACACTACGTGGAGGACTACGACCGCATCCGCGACACCATGGCCCAGGCCCTGACCGGGTTCGAGGACTTCAACCGCCGGGTGCGCCTGCCCCTGGGCTTCCGGCTGGTGCAGCCCGCCCGCGAACTGGTCTTCCTCACCCCGTCCGGGCGCGCGGAGTTCTCCCTGGCCGAGCTGCCCGACGTGGTGCCCGCCGAGGACGACGTGCTGGTCCTCCAGACCATGCGCTCCCACGACCAGTGGAACACCACCGTCTACTCGAACGACGACCGCTACCGGGGTGTGCGCAACCTGCGCACCCTCGTGTTCATGAACGCCAGGGACATGCGGGACCGGGGCATCGCCGAGGGCGACCCGGTGGACATCGAGTCGACGTCCCGGGACGGCTCGCGCCGACGCCTGCGCCGCTACCGTGCACTCGCCTACGACGTACCGCGCGGCAGCGCCGCCGGGTACATGCCCGAGATGAACGTCCTCGTCGGCTCCGCCGACTACAGCACCCAGAGCGACCAGCCGTTGATGAAGAACCTCCTGGTCCGGGTGGTGTTGTCCACGGACACCGAGGAGGAGGCGAACCACGGGGAGCGGATCGAGGGGGCCCGAGCCCGCTAGACGGCGCGGCCGAAGATCCGCCGCCGTCCCGACGGCACACCGCCGCCCGCCGGTCCGCGACCCCCTCGGGTGGGGCAGGGATCACTCGGAGGGTTCGGGCAGGTCCGGGCACTCGACGGTCGGGTTGACGCCGACGTAGTTCAGCGGACCGACGAAGATCGTGACCACGACACTGCCCACGGAGGAACAGGACGCCTCCGAAGCGCTGAAGTCACCGCGTTGGGCCGCTGCCGCCACGCCGATGGCGAGCCAGACGAGGACGAGAACGGAGAGGGTGGCGCTGGTGCGCATTGCTGCCTCCTGGGGGGCGGGGACTCTCGGAGGACACACCTACCCAGGAAGGCCCCCGCCTACCGGACCCGGTTTCCGAACCGTGCGCCTCTCCGGCCCGAAAAGCCGTGGCGGTCCCGCTTCGCGGTCCGTAGGGTGCCATCCCATGACCGACTCCCCCGTTTCCCCCGCCACCACCCCGCGACTGGTGGAGATCACCGACGACAACTTCCAGGCCGCCCACCGGATCCGGGTCCGCGAGGACCAGGACCAGTACGTCGCCCCGGTGCTGTACTCCCTGGCGCAGGCCTACACGAACCGCGACACCGCATGGCCCCGCCTGCTCATGGACGGCGACGAGGCGGTCGGCTTCATCATGGCGAGGTTCGCCCCCGATGACGATGACCCCGACTTCCGTGCCGAGATCTGGCGGCTCAACATCGCGGAGAAGCACCAGGGCCGGGGGTACGGCCGCCACGCGGTGGAGGGCGCGCTCGCCGAGGCCCGGAGCCGTGGCTTCTCCCGGGTCAGCGTCACCTGGGTGCCGGGGGAGAGCAGCCCCGAGGGCTTCTACCTCGGCCTGGGCTTCCGAAGGACCGGCCGTGTGGAGGACGGGGAGATCGTGGGGGTGATCGACCTCGACTGACCCCGGCGCGGGAATCCCGGACCACCGTCGTGGCCATCGCCTTCGTCGCCATCACCCTCGGCGCGGTGGCGGTCCTGCGCCCTGGCGCAGGCGGCGATCTCATCCAGCAGCTCCGACCGGAGGCCGCCGCGACCCCTGAGGAGCAGCAGCCACAGTCCGGAGGGGAGACCGGGAACGCGGAGTCCTCCGACCACCCGGCGCCTCCCGCCGGACTGGTCGAGGACTCCGCCCCCAGTGACGTCGTCCTGGAGGACACCGGGCACACCGTGACGGTGACGTGGACGGACAACACCGACCCCGCCGCCGCGCACCAGGTGATCGGCGGCCCCGCAGGGGAGACTCCGGGCAACCTCGCCGACGCCGAGCCGGGCTCCGGGCAGGCGCGGGTCAGCGGACTCGACGCCGCCCGGGACTACTGCTTCGTCGTCATCGCCGTGCTCAGCGTGGACGAGATCGCTCCGTCGGAGCAGGCGTGCACGGAGCGGGCCACCGCCTCCTGACCGGCCGGTCTCAGTGCCCCCGGTCCAGCCACGCCTGGAGGTGTGGGGCCTCCGCGCCGATGGTCGTGGACTCGCCGTGCCCGGTGTGGACCGTCGTCTCCTGGGGGAGCGACAGCAGGCGGGTGCGGATGGAGTCCACGATGGTCGGGAAGTCCGAGAAGGACCGTCCGGTCGCCCCCGGGCCGCCCTGGAAGAGGGTGTCGCCACTGAACAGCACGTCGAGTTCCGGGGCGTACAGGCACACCGCCCCGGGGGCGTGACCCGGGGTGTGCAGCACGGTGAGTTCGGTACCCCCGACCTCGATGACCTGCCCGTCGGCCAGCTCTGCGTCCGGGGCACGGTCCGGGTGGGTCATGTCCCACAGCACCCGGTCCTCGGGGTGCAGCAGGATCGGCGCCCCGGCCGCGTCGGCCACCTCCGGGGCGGCGTTCACGTGGTCGTTGTGGCCGTGCGTGCACACCACCGCCACCACCCGGCGCCCGCCCACCGCCGTCAGGATCGCCCCGGCGTCGTGCGGGGCGTCCACGACCACGACCTCCTCGTCGTCACCCACCAGCCAGACGTTGTTGTCCACCTCCCAGGAACCGCCGTCCAGGGTGAAGACCCCGGACGTGGTCAGGTGTTCCACTCGCGCGTCACTCACAGTCGCACCACCGATCGCAGTACTTCGCCGCGCTCCATGCGGGCGAAAGCGTCCTCGACGTCACCGAGCCCGATCTCCTCGGTGACGAAACCGTCCAGGTCCAGCCTGCCCTGTGTGTAGAGGTCGATGAGCATCGGGAAGTCCCGGGAGGGCAGGCAGTCCCCGTACCAACTCGACTTCAGGGCCCCGCCCCGGCCGAACACGTCCAACAGCGGCAGTTCCAAACGCATCTCCGGCGTGGGCACACCCACCAGCACCACGGTGCCCGCCAGATCGCGAGCGTAGAAGGCCTGCTCGTAGGTTTGGGGCAGACCCACCGCGTCGATCACCACGTCCGCGCCGAAACCTTCGGTGAGAGCGCGGATCGCCTCGACCGGGTCGGTCTCCCGGGCGTTCACGGTGTGGGTGGCGCCGAACCCGCGCGCCCACTCCAGCTTGCGCTCCTCCAGGTCCACGGCGATGATCCGGCCGGCTCCGGCCAGTCGGGCCCCGGCCACGGCCGCGCTGCCCACGCCTCCGCAGCCGATCACCGCGACTGAATCACCGCGGCCCACCCCGCCGGTGTTGATGGCGGCGCCGATCCCGGCCATGATCCCGCAGCCGAGCAGCCCCGCTGCGGCGGGTGAGGCGGACGGGTCGACCTTGGTGCACTGACCGGCGGCGACCAGCGTCTTCTCGGCGAACGCACCGATGCCCAGGGCGGGGGAGAGTTCGGTCCCGTCCTCCAGGGTCATCTTCTGGTCGGCGTTGTGGGTGTCGAAACAATACTGCGGGCGCCCCCGCCGACAGGCGCGGCACTCTCCGCACACCGCCCGCCAGTTGAGGACCACGTAGTCGCCGGGTACGACGTGGGTGACGTTGGCTCCCACGGACTCGACCACGCCCGCCGCCTCGTGACCGAGCAGGAAGGGGTACTCGTCGTTGATCCCGCCCTCCCGGTAGTGCAGGTCCGTGTGGCAGACACCGCAGGCCTGGACCCGGACCACAGCCTCTCCGGGGCCGGGGTCGGGGACGACGATCGTGGTGAGTTCCACGGGTGCGCCCTTCGCACGCGAGATCACACCCTGGACCTGTTGGGACATGGAGACACTCCCTGAACTCGTGGCTGCCGGTACCGGTGGGTACCGTCCCGGGTCACCCTGCCGCACGCCCGGACACGTGTCCAACATCAGGGTGTGGGTCAGGGATTGACAAAAAGCACGTGTGAGTGTGTACTCACATACATACGATGGTCCGCTTCTCGGAATCCCAAGACTGAGCCACTCAAAGGTGGGTGTTTCTGGGGTTTCGAGGTTCAGTGTGGATGTATGTGTGAGTGAGTGCTCACAAAATTAGGAGCTCATGATGACCCAGAACGAACCCCGTCGTCCGAACACCGGCGGCGGCGTGGACGCCACGGAGGTCCTGCTCCCCGGCCGCGTGGCCCCCGAAGGGCTGGTGGTCCGCCACCGCAGGCTCGACCCGCCCGGGCCCGGCCGGGTCACACTGCGGATGGAGGCCACCGGCGTTTCCTTCGCCGAACAGCAGATGCGCCGGGGGAAGTACTTCGACCAGCCGCCCTTCCCGTTCGTGCCCGGCTACGACCTCGTCGGCAGCGTCACGGAGGTCGGCCCCGGGGCGGACCCCACCATGAAGGGTCGCCGCTACGCCGCCCTCACCAAGGTGGGCGCCTGGGCCAGCCACGTCGTCCTGCCCGCCACCGATCTCGTTCCCGTGCCCGAAGGGACCGATCCCGGCACGGCAGAGGCGTTGGTGGTCAACGGAGTGACGGCCTACCGCATGCTCCACCAGCTCGCCCGTGTCCGGTCCGGTGACACGGTGCTGGTCCACGGCGCCAACGGTGGGGTGGGCTCACTCCTGGTCCAACTGGCCCGCCACGCGGGGGCCACCGTCATCGGCACCGCCTCGGCCCGCAACGCCGAGGCCGTCCGCTCACTGGGAGCCACCCCGCTCGACTACCGTGAACCCGATCTCCCCGGACGGGTCCGCGCACTGGCTCCGGACGGGGTGAACGCGGTCTTCGACCACATCGGCGGCCCCGGGCTGGTCGACTCCTTCGGGCTCCTCGCGCGCGGAGGCACCCTGGTCTCCTACGGCACCGCCGCCACCAGGGACGTGGACGGCAGCGCGATGCTCCCCGTGCTGCTGCTGTTCGCGCGGCTCCTGCGGTGGAACACGCTTCCCAACGGGCGCGGCGCCCACTTCTTCAACCTCTGGAGCGGGCACCGCAGGAGGGTGGACTTTCAGCGCAGGCTCGCCCGGGACCTGGGTGCGGTCCTCGACCTGCACACCGAGGGGGTCCTCGACCCTCCTGTCGCTGCCCGCGTCCCGCTGTCCGAGGTGGCTTCGGCCATGACCCTGGCTGAGTCGGGCACCGTGGTCGGCAAGGTCCTCCTGGTCCCCGACCAGCCCTGAGTCCCGCCCCCGTGATCAGCGCCGGAGGAAGTCCACCAGCGCGGCGGTCAGCTGTGCGGGTGCGTCCAACTGGACGAGGTGACCTGCGCCCGCAATGGGGTGGGTCTCAACGCCCGGGATCAGAGCGGCGAGTGCCTGGGAACGCTCCGGCGGAATCCAGGTGTCCCGCTCGCCCCAGGCCAGCAGCACCGGCGGTTCGATCCGCGGGTACAGGCCCTGCACCTCGTCCGTATGGGTCTGGTCGGCCTGCTTGATCTGGCGGTAGAACGCCGACTGCCCATCCACCCCGGTCCACGGATCCACCAATTGGTCCAGAACCGGCCGCCGCAGCCCCGGGGCGCTGGCCGAACTCACGTACTCGGTCACCAGCGCCCGGTGCAGCGCTGGGGGAAGCTGCTCGAAGACCTCGGTGTGCTCGCCCACCAGTCGGAAGAACGGAGAACCCCACGGAGCCATCGCCACCGGGGAAACCAGGGCCAGCCGCGAGTACGCGGCCCCGTGCAGCAGGTGGGCCCGGAGCGCCACCGCGCCGCCGAAGTCGTGGGCGACCACACTCGGGGCCTCCAGGCCCCAGTGCGCCAGCAGTTCGGTGAAGACCTGTCCCTGGGTCGCCAGGGACACGTTCTGACCCGTCCGCATCTCGGAGGTTCCGTACCCGGGCATGTCCCAGAAGTACACCCGGTGGCGGGGTGCCAACGCGGCGGCCACGTCCCGCCACACGTACGACGAGAACGGCGTTCCGTGCAGCAGCACCACCGGCTCTCCCGAACCGACGGTGCCCCAGCGCACTGCGCCCGCGCTCGACGCGAACTCCTCCGGAACCGCCTGATCGGTCATGTCCGTCCGCCCGTCGTCTTCCTGATGGCCTCGAACGAAGCCGCCGTGATCGTATCCGGGAGGTCTGACAAACGGAGCGTCAGCGGTGGCCGGGGAAAGGGGGCGGCGCCCGACCTCCGTCAGGCGCCGCCACTGACTGTCTGACCGGATCCTGAGTGACGTCGAACGGGGAGACGTCCTCATGGATGGGTCAGCGGGTGAAGTCGTCGGCCCCTCGGCCGGGACCGTGGACGAACTCGCGCAGGGGCTCGTCCCTGGGCACGGGCGGGTAGGTGGGCTGGTCCTGGGCGGGCACCGTGCGAGTGCCGATCTCCAGGCCCTGGGCCAACATCACGCCGGTGACCGCGTTGCGCAGGTCGGGCAGCATCGCGTACAGCACGTCACCGGGGCAGGCCGTCGCGTTGAAGTCCCGGTGGCCGAGGATCGCCTCCTGCGGGTTGAGGCCGTAGGCGCCGCACAGCCAGGCCAGGGTGGACACCAGGGAGTCCGTGAGGGCCTGGGTGGGGCCCTCGTCCATGTAGGTGCCCTCGTTCTCGATGCCCACGCACGTGCTGTTGTTGTTGGCCACGTGAGAGCCCACGCAGTGCTGGCCCTCGCGGACGGCCGGGACGGCGCGGTCGCGGCCCTCCATGATGTGGCCGCCACGGCTGATCGTGAACTGCTGGCCCGCGTCTGCCCAGCCGTTGCTGTCCATGTGGAAGTTCTGGATGGAGCGGGACAGCGCCAGCGCGTGCCCCTCGGAGTGGTCGGCGCTGTTGGCGGTCGCCGTGTGGTGCACGACCACGAAGCTGGGCGGGGCCGCCAGGACCTGGATGGGGGTCGACGGGGGGCGGGCGCCCCAGTCGGCGCGGAAGTACATCGGCGGTTTTGCTGCCGCGGCAGGGTCGGCGTACGCGGGGGAGACGCCGAACGCGCCTCCAGCCCAGGCCGCGCCGGGGGCGACGGCCGCGCCTCGAAGGACCGTGCGCCGGTCCGGTCCGTGTCGCTGTGGCATGGGGGAGACCCTTCTGATGGGAGCCGGTTACTTGCCAGTTCACAACTGAACATGGATGGCTCACCGCACGCAAAGGGTCCCTTACGAGATTCTGCTGTCCGATATCGGACAAAAGGTAAACCCCTTACCCCTCTGTTCAGTAAGAGAACGCTGGGGTAAGGGGTGACCTTTGTTGCTGGTGTTTCCTGGCGTCTTCCGGCACGCCGCGATCTGGTCAGGCGACCTTCGCGGGCTCCTCGGCGCTCGTGCCCCGAGTCCCGTCCGTGCGCTCGGCCGGATCGGTCAGACGTCCGGTCCGGTGCAGCCACCAGTCGGCGGGCAGCGTGCCCAGGGGAGGGATGGAAGCGGCCAACGCGACCAGGGTCGGCCACACGCCCCAGCGCAGACGGTAGGCGGCGACCAGGGCAACCAGCACGTAGACCATGAAGGCGCCGCCGTGCAGCGGGCCGAAGATCTGAACGCCCAGCTCGCTGCCGTTGCCGAGGTGCTTGAAGTACATGCCGACGAGGAGTCCGGCCCAGGTGAAGGCCTCGAAGACGGCCACCACACGGAAGGTTCGGGCGATCAGGGTCGTGATGCTCAACGGGGTTCCTCGGGCTCGTCGCTGTTCGGGGAGGGTCCCGAGGGACTCCCGGGCCGCAACCAGGCTAGGTCACCCCAGTCGGGACCCGGTTCCGGGGGCGACTGTTGACATTCCGCAGGGGGAGCGAGCCCGAGTACCGTCTCCCCATGCAGATCCAGGTGCGCTGCCCCGTCGACGACGGGGAACTCTCCCGCCTCCACGCCGATGCCTTCGGGCACGAGCCTCTCCTGGTTCCCTGGTCTGAGCGGCTGGAACGTCACAGCCGCTCTTGGGCCGGGGCCTTCGACGAGGGAAAGCTCGTGGGCTTCGTCCACGCGGTGTGGGATGGGGGAGCGCACGCCTTCCTCCTGGACACGGCCGTTTCCTCTGGTCACCAGCGTCGCGGGGTTGGTGGTCGAGTTGTCGCCGCGCTCATCGGTGACCTACGAGAGTTGGGCATCGACTGGCTGCACGTCGACTACGAACCCCACCTTGAGGGCTTCTACGAGTCCTGCGGATTCCGCCACACCCGAGCGGGTCTGCTCCGCGTCTCCGGGTGAGGCGCTGTCAGTGCTGCTTCGCAGAGAGGGACAGAGCCTTCATTCCTTTATTGAGCGGGGGCAGCCCACTGGGCCGCACTCGCCTGGTTCTGCGCGGATCGTTTCTCGTGTCGCGGCTGGTCAATGTCGCAAACGAAAGGCGGCTGCGAAGGAGGGAGCGCCTCCGGGTCTGTGCGGATCGGTGCCCGTGTTGCGGTTGGTCAATGTCGCCAGCGAAAAGCGGCAGCGAAGGAAGCAGCGCCCCCAGGTCTGCGCGGATCGGTGCCCGTGTCGCGGCTGGTTACCGTCTGGGACGAATTACATAACACACCCGAGCGGCTTTCGCGGGTTATCCACAAGCCCTTTTCGGTGGAAAGGAACCTGGTATTCCAGGTCGCATTCCCTCTTGCCTTCCATTCCTTTTTCTTCTATTCGCGCATACAATGGAAGCATGACCTTCTCCTTCGCGCACCACACGGTAATGGCGGGACACTCTCCCGCTGTGACCGCGATGCGCCACGCGAGGGAACAGGTCACCCACGCTCTCACTGAGGCACCTCCGGCTGGTGCGGTAGCGGGGGTGCTGGACGATATCTGCCACCTGTGGCAGGACATGGACCAGGCCACACTCGCCATCCTGTTGCGCCTGGCCCAAATCCAGGCCACCGGTAACCTCCTCGAAGTCGGCGGACAACGCACCCTGGCCGGATGGATCACCCAAGCCCTGGGCACCAGCCCGGCCCAGGCCCGCTCCCTGGCCTGCCTGGCCCAAGCCCTCTTCAACGAA
>NZ_LAVM01000040.1:0-55594 GCF_001083815.1 Nocardiopsis sp. SBT366
CTGTCACGGTCTACAGGTGGGGCCTGCCTTCGGGGACGCCGTGTCTTCGAGGCGGGCCCGTGGGTGGGGGCTCGCCTCGAGGACACGGCGTCCCCGAAGGCAGGCCCCACCTGTAGACCGTGACAGTGGGTGACCGCTCTCGCGACCCAGGGCAGTCCGACTCGCGGTGGTCTCCCACCGCACACGGTTGCAGGTCAGCGCCGGATTCCCACCGGTCTTCCCCCTGGATCGCGACTATGTACTTATGTGTTCCTTATCCGCTGGAACGTCGTCATCGTACAGCAGCGCCCCCCGCACGCCTACGGTGCAGGCGCACCCGGGCAGGGTGCGCACGGACGGAAAACGGGTAACGGGCAGGCGTGGGCCCCAGAACCCCGCCGCTTCCCTCCTCACCCCCCGGAGTCCCCCTTGAAGCTGTACGCCGACACCCCCGTGCGAGCCAGTCTCCAGCTGATCTCGGACCTGTTCGCCCTGGTCTGGGTGGTCGTGTGGGTGCACGCCGCCCTGACCCTGCGCGAGGTCATCCTCTCCCTGAACCGCCCCGGTGAGCTGATGTCCAGCACCGGGGAGGGGTTCACCGAGCACATGAGCACCGCCGCCGAGAACGTCCGGCAGGTCCCGCTCGCCGGGGAGGCCCTGGCCACGCCCTTCGTGAACCTCAGCGAGACCGGTGCGACCCTGAGCGAGGCGGGGGACTCCTTCCAGGAGACCGTGGCCTCGCTCGCCGTCACCCTGCCGACGCTCGTGGCGGTGCTCCCGCTGTTCCTCATCGCCGCGACCTGGCTGCCCATGCGGGCCCGGTGGATCGGCCGGGCCACCGACACGAGGCGGCTCGACCGGCTGGCTCCGGAGGCCCGGACCCGGCTCCTCGCGCTGCGGGCCCTGACATCGGCCTCCGCCACGAGACTCATGCGGGTGCACGACGACCCTGCCGGAGCCTGGAAGGAGAACGACCGGGCGGCGGTGGCCGGGTTGGCCGCGCTCGAGCTGCGGAGCCTGGGACTGCGCCAGGCCACCACGCGGGCGAAGAGGTCCTGACCTCGCGAACGCGGGCCGAGGCGGCCTCGGTCCGCCGCGCCTCCTCGCGGGCTCGGCCCGTACGGCCGCTCCGGCGGCGCGAACCCCGAGCACGCGTCCGGTTGCCGGGTGCCCGGACGCTGCGGACCAGCATGTGGAGACGCGCGACGGTCGGCTGCGCCAACTGGTGACCGACCGTCTCCGCGCCCTGGGACCCCCTTGTGGTCAGGGCCCGGTCAGGGCACCTGGTAGGCGGTGTCCCGGACGTCCGTGACCGCCATGTGGCCCGGGGCGTGCCCGATGGCGAACTCGGGAGCGGACGCCGTCACCGCCGCCTGCGGGGTGACACCGCAGGCCCAGAACACCGGCACCTCCCCCTCCCGGACCTCCACGGGGTCACCGTAGTCCGGCCGGTCCAGGTCGGTGATCCCCAGAGCGGCGGGGTCACCCACATGGACGGGTGCCCCGTGCACGGCCGGGTAGCGCGAGGTGATCCGCACTGCGTCGGCGACTTGACCGGCCGGGATCGGGCGCATGGACACCACGAGGGGTCCCGAGAAGCGACCGGCCGGGCGGCACTCCCGGTTGGTCCGGTACATGGCCACGTTGCCGCCGGTCTCGATGTGGCGGACCGGCACCCCTGCCTCCAGGAGCGGGGTCTCGAAGGTGAAGCTGCACCCGATGAGGAAGGACACCAGGTCGTCCCGCCACAGGTCGGTGACGTCGGTGCGCTCCTCCACGAACTCGCCGTGGCGGTACACGCGGTAGGCGGGCAGGTCCGTGCGAAGGTCACCGTCGAACACCGAGGCCGACACCTCGCCGGGCTCGGTCACGTCGAGGACCGGGCAGGCCTTGGGGTTGCGCTGGGCGAACAGCAGGAAGTCGAACGCGAGGTCACGCGGGAGCGAGATCAGGTTGGCCTGCGCGTACCCGGGGCTGTAGCCGGAGGTGGGCACGCGCAGTCCGCCCCGGAACAGCGCCCGGGCCCGAGCGGGAGAGAGGTCGGCCGGGGACGGACCCTCGGGGCCGGTGCGGTCGGGTGCGTGGTTCATCGTTTCCAGGCCTCTCTCTTCACTGGGCGAGGTGATCACAGGACGAAGCGGATCCGGGTACCGGGGCGGGCCTGGGCGGCCTTGGGCAGGTCGGCGGAGCGCACCACCGCGATCACCGGGTACCCGCCGGTCACGGGGTGGTCCGCGAGGAACAGCACGGGTTCTCCGCCCGGGGGCACCTGGAGCGACCCGGCGACCATGCCCTCGCTGGGGAGTTCGCCCTCGCGGGAGCGTTCCAGGACAGGCCCGGCCAGCCGGGCGCCGACCCTGTCGCTCCGGGAGGTCACCTCGTACTCCCGGGAGAGCAGGGAAGTGACGGCGTGGTCGGTGAACCAGTCCTCGCGCGGGCCGAGGTCCACGCGGAGGTCGACCACGTCGCCGCCGACGGGCCGGACCGGGGCGTGGTCCAGGTGGGGCAGGGCGGCCGGGGCCGGGCCGACCGGCAGCAGGTCACCGGCGCCGGGCAGGGCGGGGCCGAGCCCGGCGAGCACGTCGGTGCTGCGCGAGCCGAGGACGGGCGGCACCGCGACTCCCCCTCGCACGGCCAGGTAGGACCGCAGACCGCGAGCGGGGACGCCCAGGGTGAGTTCGGCCCCGTCGGGCAGGTGCAGGACCTCGTTGACCGCCGCGCCGCGCCCGTCCACACGGACGGGGGTCTGCGCGCCGGTCACCGTGACCGTCACCGCCCCGCGCGCGCGGACCCGAAGGCCGCCGAGGGTGACCTCCAGGGCGGCCGCGCCCTCGGGGTTGGCCAGGAGCCGGTTGGCGAGGGCGTAGGAGGCGGCGTCGGCGGCGCCGGAGCGACCGACGCCCAGGGCGGCGTGGCCGAAGCGACCCGCGTCCTGGACGGTGGTCATCGGCCCGGTCGCCAGGATCTCCAGGGCCGCACCGGACGCACGGTCCGCCGTCCGAGCGGTGTGTTCCCGGGCTCCCGCCCCGGCGGAGGGCGCGGGCTGACCCATGGCCTCGCGCGCCGAGGCGGTTTCGTCAGAGGTCACCGGCTTCACGAGACCTCCTCGAAGCGCACGCGGACGCCGGGGCGCAGCAGGCCGGGCGGGTCGCGGTCCAGGTCCCAGACCACGGCGTCGGTCCGGCCGAGCAGCTGCCAGCCACCGGGTGAGCTGCGCGGGTACACCCCGGTGAACTCCCCCGCCAGGGCCACGGAGCCCTTGGGGACGCGAGTGCGGGCCTCGCCCCGGCGGGGCACGTGCAGGCGCGGGTCGTCGCCGACCATGTAGCCGAAGCCGGGCGCGAACCCGCAGAACGCGACCGTCCACGTCGCGGCGGTGTGGGCGCGCACCACCTCAAGGGGGCTGAGGCCGGTGAGTTCGGCGATGTCGTCGAGGTCCTCCCCGTCGTAGTGGACGGGGATGGTGACGGTCTCCCCCACCCCACGGCTCACTCCGGCGGTCAGGGGCAGCCCGGTGACGGCCTCGGCGACGTGCGCCGGGTCGGTGCCGGGTTCCAGCCGCAGCAGGACGGTACGGGCGGCCGGGACGACGTCGGCGACGCCGGGCAACGGTTCCGCTTCCAGGGCTGCGCCGAGGGCGATCACCTGCGAGAGGTCGGCGACCTCCACCAGGACCCCGGTGTCTGCGCACTTCAGGACGCGCACGGACGACTCCAAATCGGGACGGGCTCGGTCAGTCGGACTGGGCGGAACCGGCGAAGGGCGCGATGCTCACGCCCTCTGAACGCAGCAGCTCGGCCACGGCGCGGGCGATGCCCACCGCTCCGGGGCTGTCGCCGTGCACGCACAGGGAGTCGGCCCGCACGAGGATCTCGGTACCGTCCACCGCCTCGATGGGTTCGCCCCTGGCGATCCGCAGACAGCGGGCGGCGATGGCCTCGGGGTCGTGCAGGACGGCCCCGGGCTCGCGGCGTGAGACCAGGGTGCCGTCCGGCGTGTACGCGCGGTCGGCGAAGGCCTCGCGGTAGGTGGGCAGCCCCGCTCTGTCGGCCTGTTCGAGGAAGCTCGACCCGGGCAGGCCGAGCACCGGCAGGTCCGGGTCGAAGGCGCGGACGGCCTCGACGACCGCCGCGGCCTGCTCCTCGTGGTGGACGATCGCGTTGTACAGGGCGCCGTGCGGCTTGACGTAGCGGACACGCTCGCCGGTCAGCGCGGTGAAGGCCGACAGCGCACCGAGCTGGTACAGCACCTCGTCGGTGAGTTCGGCGGGCGGGACGTCCACGAAGCGGCGCCCGAACCCGGCCAGGTCCCGGTAGGCCACGTGTCCGCCGACGGCCACCCCGCGCGCGGCGGCCTCGGCCGTGGTGCGCCGAAGGACCGAAGGGTCACCGGCGTGGAATCCGCAGGCCACGTTGGCGCTGGTCACGATGGACAGCAGCGCCTGGTCGTCCCCGAGTTCCCAGCGGCCGAAGCTCTCGCCGAGGTCGGAGTTGAGGTCGATGCGCACGTGCTCCTCCTAGTTCTCGTACCCCTTGGTGCCGACGCCACGCGCGGTGGCGTCGGCACCACTGTGCCCGAGGGGCGGTGTTCCGGGCCCCGGAGCGGTGGCCGCCGCTCCGGAACGCTGTCTGCTACTGCCAGAGCGCGGCGATCCCGCCCAGGGCGTTGACCGCCATGTAGACGGTGAGAAGCCAGGCGGCGACGCCGATGACCAGCAGCCAGCGCGGGTAGCGGTAACCGTTGAGCAGGGTCTTCGAGTGACGGGCGGCCACCCACAGGAGGAGGCCGAGGCCGACCGGCAGGATGACGCCGTTGAGGGCGCCCGCCATGACCAGCAGGGTGCCCGGCGCCTGCCCGGAGACCAGGTAGATCGCCAGGGAGATGCCGATGAAGCCGGTGACCAGCTTGCCCTTGTGCCGCTCCAGCCACGGCGAGAACGTGGTGACGAAGGAGATGGAGGTGTAGGAGGCGCCGATCACGGAGCTGACGGCGGCCGCCCACATGATCATGCCGAACAGTCGCATGCCGACCTCTCCGGCGGCCTGGTAGAAGGCCTCAGCGGAGGGGTTGGGCGCGTCCATGATAGCGACGCCTCCGGCGACCACGCCCAGGATCGCGAGGAAGAGGAGGACCCGCATGAGACCGGTGACGATGATGCCGGTGACGGAGGTCTGGGTGATGGCGGCAATGTTCTCGCGGCCGCCCATGCCGTTCTCGATGAGCCGGTGGGCACCGGCGTAGGTGATGTAGCCACCCACGGTGCCGCCGATGATGGTGATGGTGGCGAGGAAGAGGTCGCTGCTGGCCGCCTCGGGCAGGACCGACTGGCGCAGGGCGTCGCCCACGGGCGGGCTGGACACGAGGGCCACGTACGCGGTGAGGGCGATCATCATGACGCCGAGGACCACGAGGATGCGGTCCAGGGCCACGCCGAGCCGCTTGACGGCCAGGATGACGATGGCGACGAGAGCGGAGATCGCGGCGCCCACGCGCGGGTCGAGACCGATCATGGCGTCGAGGCCCAGACCGGTACCGGCGATGTTGCCGACGTTGAAGATCAGGCCGCCGAAGACGATGAGGACGGCGAGCAGGTAACCGGCCCCCGGCAGGACCTTGTTGGCCAGATCCTGGGCGCGCATGTTGGAGACGCCGATGACGCGCCAGATGTTCAGCTGCACGGCGATGTCGACCAGGATCGACACGAGGATCGCGAAGGCGAACGCGGCGCCGAGCTGGGCCGTGAAGGTCGTGGTCTGGGTGATGAACCCGGGTCCGATGGCGCTGGTGGCCATCAGGAACATGGCTCCGAGGAGACCGCTGCTCAGAGTGACTCTGCCAAGCCTCGGACGCACCTTCTGCTGCGGTGCGGGGGGCGTTTCGCCCATGGCTGACTCTCCAGGTGTCCGGGAGGGTTGTGACGCCAACCTCATTGTTGGATTGTTGAACAATACTGCAATCCTGCACCTCAAGTAAGGCACGGATAAGTAAAATCGCGAACCCCCGGTACGTAACATTGGTGGGACCACCCCGTCTCCGGTGTGGGCGCACGAGACAGGCGGAGGGCTCACGTGACGGCGACAGAGGACCACATCGACCGGTTGCCCGCACCCGCCCTGGCCCGGCCGACCAGTCAGGCGGAACGCGTCGCCGACCTGCTCCGCACCTTCGTCATCGACGGCGAACTGGCCCCCGGCGTGCGCCTGTCCGAGGAGAAGCTCAGCCGCAAGTACGAGGTCTCCCGCAACACCCTGCGCGAGGCCTTCCGGCTCCTGAGCCACGAACGCCTGCTCGTGCACCACATGCACCGCGGGGTGTTCGTCAGCCGCCCCACCAGCGAGGACGTCCGCGATCTGTTCAATGCGCGGCGGTCCCTGGAACTTCCCGCCGTGCGCGGAGCGGCCCACGCCCCCGCTGACCTGGTACGCGCCGTGGGCTCCGCCGTCGACGAGGGCGAGTGGGCCCGGGCCCGGGAGGACTGGTGGCGGATGGGCAGCGCGAACATGCGCTTCCACGAGGCGCTCGCGGCCCTGGCGAGCAGTGCCCGGGTGAACGAGTTCATGCGCCAGGTCCTGGCCGAGACCCGCCTGGTCTTCCACGTGATGGCCGCGCCCCGCGAGTTCCACGACCCCTACCTCAAGTGGAACCGGCGCATCCACCTGGCGCTGGCCGACGGGAACGCCGACACCGCCGCCACCGAACTCGGCGCTTACCTGGACACCTCCGAGGAGCAGTTGGTGACCGCGTTCACCGCGATGGAGACGGGATCCCGGAGCCCGAACCCGAAGGTCTGAGGGCGGCGCGCGGAGCTGCGGGAACCACCCCTGCCAGAGGTCCCGAAGTGCCAGAATGGGCCCCGTAATGGAACTGAACGGACGCCCCGTCAGCGCGGGAGAACTCTCAGGCCTCGCCCTGTACGGCTACGGGCACTTCACGACCATGCTCGTCACCGACCTGCGGGTGCGCGGACTCGACCTGCACATGCAACGACTCACCCGGGACTGTGCGGCCCTCTTCGGCGCCGAGCTCGACGTCCCACGCGTACGTGAACTCGCCCGCCGCGCGGCCCGCGCCCATCCCTCTCCGTGCGTGGTGCGGGTGACCGTGCACGACCCGGAGATCGACCTGGGCCGCCCCGCCGCTCGGACCATGCCCCAGATCCTGGTCTCCACGCGCCCCGCGCCGGTGTCGGTCCCGCCGCCGGTCCACCTCGGCACGCGTCAGTTCACCCGGGACGCCCCCGACATCAAGGGCACCGGGCTGTTCGGGGTGATCCGGCAGCGGCGCGCCGCCCAGCTGGACGGACTGGACGACGCCCTCTTCATGGGGGTGGACGGCCGCGTCTCCGAAGGCCCCACCTGGAACATCGGTTTCCTGGACGGCGAAGGGCTGGTCTGGCCCCAGGCGCCCTGCCTGGAGGGGGTGACGGCGCGCCTGGTCGACCGGGTCGCCGGGTCACTCGGGGTCCCTGTCTCCACCCGTCCCCTGGCCGCCGTCGCGGCCACCAGGATGCGGGGGGCCTTCGTCACCAACGCCGCCACCGGGGTGCGTCCGGTGGCCTCGATCGACGGGGTCGACCTGCCCCGGCCCGGGCTCTCGCTGAGGATCGCCCGGGCCTACCAGGAGCTGCCCGGCGACCCGCTCTAGCGGGGCCGGGCCGCGCGGCCCGGCCACCACAGGCGCGGGCCCACGTCCAGGGAGAGGGCGGGCACGAGCAGCGTCCGCACCAGCAGGGCGTCCACCAGCACGCCGAAGGCGACCAGGAAGGCCAGCTGCAACAGGAACAGCAGCGGGATCACGGCCAGCGCGGCGAAGGTGGCCGCCAGCACCACCCCGGCCGAGGTGATCACCCCGCCGGTCACTGTGAGCGCCCGCAGGACCCCCTCCCGGTGCCCGTGCACGAGGGTCTCCTCACGGGCGCGGGACATCAGGAAGATGCTGTAGTCGATCCCCAGCGCCACCAGGAAGACGAAGGCGAACAGCGGCACCACCGGATCGGCGCCCGGCAGCCCGAGGACGTGGTCGAACACCAGGGTGCCGACGCCCAAGGCGGCGGCGAACGAGAGCACGTTGGCGGCCATCAGGAGCAGCGGCGCCACCAGCGACCGCAGCAGCGGGATCAGCACCAGGAAGACCACCAGCGTCACCAGTGGGACGACCACCACGAAGTCCCGCTGCGCGGTCTCCAGGGTGTCGAGGTCGGTGGCGCTCACTCCGCCCACCAGCGCGTCGGCCCCCTCGACCGCGTCCAGTTCGGCGCGCAGGTCGCGAACGGCCTCCACCGCCTCCGGGGACTCCGGGTCGGCGGACAGCACCACCTCGACCAGGACCCGGCCGTCCTCCACGAGAGGTTCGGCCTCCGCGCCGGGCGGACCGGGTTCGGTGACCGGCACCGCCCCCTCCACCTGGGGGACCCGCTCGGACGCGGCGACCACCTCATCCAGGCGGCTCTCCTGGGCGACCACGAGGGCGGGCGCCGCGCTGGAGTCGGAGCCAAACCCCCGGGTCAGGGTCTCCTGTCCATCCACGGCCTCGACCTCGGTGCGGAAGACCTCCGCCTGGCCGGTGCCCTGGGCGCTGAACTGCGGCGCGAACACGGCGGCCGCGAGCAGCAGGGCGGCGGTGCCCAGCCAGTAGGCGCGCGGGCGGCGGGAGACCGTGGCGGCGATCCGCCCCCAGAGCGGGTGCTGGCGCAGGACCTCGTCGGTGGTGTTCCCGGACTCCTCGCGGACGCGGTGCGGGGCGCTGGGCCAGAAGGCGGCGCGCCCGCACAGCGCGAGGGCGGCGGGGAGGAAGGTCATGGCGGCGAGCATCGCGGCGGCCACTCCGAGGGCGACCACCGGGCCCAGGCTGCGTGTGGAGGCGAGGTCTGCGGCGAGCAGGCAGAGCACCCCGAGGATCACGGTTCCGCCGGAGGCCAGGACCGGTCCGGTGACCCCCCGGACCGCGGCGAGCACCGCGTCGGGCACCCGTTCCCGGGCGGCCAGCTCCTCTCGGTAGCGGGCGACCAGCAGCAGCGCGTAGTCGGTGCAGGCGCCCACGACGAGGATGAACAGGATGCCCTGGCTCTGGCCGTTGAGGCTGACCAGCCCGGCGTCGGCCGCCGCGTAGACCAGCGCGCCGGACAGCCCGAGGGCCAGGAGCGAGGCGAGGATCACCAGGACCGGCAGCAGGGGTGACCGGTAGACCGCCACGAGGATGACCAGGACCGCGACGACAGCCACGATGAGCAGGGTGGAGTCGATGCCGCCGAAGGCCGCCACGAGGTCCGCCGCGTACCCCGCGGGCCCGGTGACCTGCGCCTGGACCCCGTCCGGGGAGTGGTCGGCCAGGAGCTCCCGGAGTTCGGTCACGGAGTCGCCGGTGTCGTTCTCCGAGGCGATCGGCACGATCAGCTGGGCTACGGAGGGGTCCTCGGTGCCGGGCACGGGACCGACGACCTCACCGGAGACCCACGGCTGGTCCCCGATCCGCTCTCCGAGGGCGCCCACGTCGGTGAGCTGGGTCTCGGTGAGCTCCTGGTCGGCGGACAGGACCACGATCGCCGGGACGGTGTCGCCGCGGTCGAACTCCTCGGCCAGCTCACCGGCCTCGGTCGACTCGGCCCCGACCGGCAGGAAGGCGCCGGGGTCGTTGGTCTGCACCTCGCCGAGTTTGCCGAGGAAGGCGCCGAGCGGGCCCGCTCCGAGCAGCCACACCAGGCTGACCAGAAGTGCGGCGCCGACCCACCAACGGGATCGTCTGGCCGGGGGTTCGTGTCGTGTCGGCAACGTGGGAAGTCCTTCCGGGCCCGCGTCCAGTGGACGCGCGGCCCCAACTGTGTCCAAATGACTCGGAAACCGAGTCTCTCGGATTTCTAGCTAATTCTTCCCACAACGTAGCGCACCCCGGCGGTGCTCCTCCATCGGGGCTCAGGTCCCGGCCGTCACCTCGGCGTCCTCCTCCGCGCGGGCCGCGATGTTGCTCGCCATCGAGCCGAAGACGATTCCGTGGAAGGGCGTGACCGCCTTCCAGTACAGGTGGCCAGCCAGCCCCCTCGGATGGAACAGGGCGCGCTGGCAGTAGACCGTGCGCCCCTCCAGACGCGCCACACGCAGTTCCAGCCAGGCGGGGCCGGGCAGGCGCATCTCCGCGCGCAGCCGCAGCAGTTCGCCCGGGATGATCTCCTCCACCCGCCAGAAGTCCAGGGAGTCCCCCACCCGCAGGCGTTCGGGGTCGCGTCGCCCGCGCCGGGGTCCCACTCCGCCCACGGCGAGGTCGATCCATCCCCTGGCCGCCCAGGCCAGCGGCCACGAGTACCAGCCGCGATCGCCCCCGATGCCCTCGACCACCCGCCACAGGCTCTCCGGGGAGCCGTCCACGTACCGGGCCCGCCGGTCGGTGTACAGGCTGCCCCCGGTCCAGTCGGGGTCGCTGGGCAACGGGTCAGAGGGAGCGCTGGGCCAGGCCGCGGAGGACCAACGCGTGTCCACGCGGTCCTCGTCGATCCGCCGCAGCGCCAGGCGCACCGCCTCGTCGAACCCGAGCCGCCGCTCGTCCGGCAGCTCGCGCGCCAGGTCGTTCTCCGCCATCACCGCGTCGTGCCGCAACGACTCCACCAGCGGCCGGGCCACCGAGGGCGGCACCGGTGTGATGAGGCCGACCCACAGACTCGACAGTCCCGGGGACAGCACGGGAACCGGGACGATCAGCCGTTTGGCCAGCCCCGCCACGGTGGCGAACCGCTGGATCATCTCGGCGTAGCTGAGGACCTCCGGCCCGCCGATGTCGAAGGTGCGGTTGGTCCCCTCGGGGAGCTCGTCCGCGCGCACCAGCAGGCGGAGCACGTCCCGCACGGCGATCGGCTGCACCCGGCTGCGCACCCACCGGGGCGTGGTCATCGCCGGGAGCCGTTCCGTCAGGTGGCGGAGCATCTCGAAGGACGCCGACCCCGACCCCAGGATGACGGCGGCCCGCAGCACCACCGCGGGCACCGACGCCTCCAGGAGGATCCGCCCGACCTCCTCCCTGGAGGCCATGTGCTCCGACAGCTCCGTGCCCTCCGGGGCCAGGCCCCCGAGGTAGACGATCCGCCCCGTCCCCGCCTGCCCGGCCGCCTCCGCGAAGCGCCGAGCCCCCTCGGCGTCGGTCCGCACGAAGTCCTTGCCACCGCTCATGGAGTGCACGAGGTAGTACGCCACGTCCGCGCCGGACAACGCCTCGGCCAGCCCCTCACCCGAGACCACGTCGCCCCGGACCACCTCCACCCGGTCGCGCCACGGTTGGTCGCGCAGCTTCTCGGGAGTGCGGGCCAGGCAGCGGACCCGGTACCCGGCGGCCAGGAGTTGCGGGACGAGCCGTCCGCCGATGTAGCCGCTGGCTCCGGTCACCAGGGCCAGCCGCCCTGAGGGCGCGCTCATCCGCGACGCTCCTCGGGGCTGTCCTCGCGCTCACGCGCGGATCGCGGCCCGGGCACGCCGTGGTCGGTGCGTTCGTCGGCCGAGGCACCGGCCGCGCCCTCCGCGCTCGCGCGCTCGGCGTCCGCTCCGCCCTCGTCCGCCCCCTCGCCGCGGTGCCGGTACCGCCGGAACGGGTTGTCCGCCGGAAGGTTCCCGGTGAACCGGCCGTACATGCCGAAGGTGATCAGGACCAGACCCACCACGTAACTGAAGATCACGTTGGGGACGCTGAAGGCCAGGATGTTGAAGTCGGTGCTCATCAGGACCAGGTTCACGAGGCCACTGACCAGGAAGGCCCCGCCGACAGTGACGCACACCGTCGACGCGAACTTGCCGCCCAGGATCGCCGCGCCCACCAGCAGCGAGCCGAACGCGATGGACAGGAAGCTGAGCGCGCCGTTCGTGGACAACCCGGCGACCACCTCGCCCTGCGTGTCGAACAGCGGAAGTCTGATCGTCATGCCCGCGCTGCCGAAGCCCACCAGGACCAGTCCGGTGAGCCCGGCCCCGAACCGGTAGACGTGATCCAACCGCCGGTCCGCCCGGCGCGTGGTGTCCAGATCCATGTCGTCGCCCCTTTCGGTGCTCTCAGGCTCTAGAGTCAGAGGTCAGCGGCCTGCGTCACAAGTCGCACCGCTTTCGCAACGTGTTGGGGTGCCATGACCGACGCACTCAGCCCGGGCGCCGCGGCCCGGCTCCTCGGGGTCGCGCCGACCACCCTGCGCAGCTGGGACCGGCGCTACGGCATCGGTCCGCGTGAGCGAAGCCCGGGCGGGCACCGACGGTACTCACCCGCCGACATCGCCCGGCTGCGCGAACTGTGCCGCCTGGTCGGCGAGGGCGTCCCCTCCGCCGAGGCCGCGCGCCGGATCGACTCCGCGACCCGCACCGCGACCGTCCCGGAGCCGCGTGCCGCCTCCCCGGGCGGCCCCGTTTCCCTGTCTACGGTGGCCGTACCCGCGCGCGAGCAAGAGCACACCCCGACACTCCAGGGCGTGGCCCGCGCCGCCATGCGCATGGACTCCGACCTGGTCGAACACCTGCTCCAGGCCGCCGTGGAACGCAACGGGACCGTCGCCACCTGGGAGGACCTGGCGATGCCCCTGCTGTACGGCATGGGCCGGCGGTGGGAGGACACCCAGCGCTACGTGGAGGTGGAGCACCTGCTCTCGTGGAGCGTGTCCTCGGTGCTGCGCCGGGTGCCCGCGCCACCCTCGGCCCCCGGCCCGCACGTGCGCCCCGTCGTCCTGGCCTGCGTCCCCCACGAGATGCACAGCCTCCCGGTGGAGGCGCTGGCCGCGTCCCTGCGCGAGGCGGGGCTGGCCCACCGTGTCCTGGGACCCTGTACCCCGACCGACGCCACCGTCCGCACGGTCGCGCGGATCGGTCCGCGCGCGGTGGTCCTGTGGTGCCACACGAGCGGCGAACACGACGCGGAGACACTGGTGGCCACGGCGCGCGCGACGGTCCGCGCCCCCGAACGCACCGCCCTCTACACGGCCGGTCCCGGATGGCGCGACGCCGGGGACGCCCTGCGCTTCGCGGACGGGCACCTGGGTTCCCTGGCGGAGGGCGTGCGGATGCTCAGCGGCTGACCCCCCGGGCCCGCCGGGCCGGATTCCCCCACCGGACCGGGTTCCATCGCGACGGGTCGGGGACCACCGAGCGCAGCGTGTGCCAGAGGTGGTCTGCGGTGCTCAGGGACATCGCCCCGACCGGGGTGGTCAGCCCCATCGCGAACTCGCGCGCCGGAAGTGAGTCCCCGTCCAGGAAGGCGAGCACGTCGCCGAGACGGTTGGCGGCGAAGAGCCGGGTGAAGAAGTCCGCTCCGGACACCCGGCCGCTGTCCAGGGCCCGCAGCATGACCGCGTCCATGGCCAGGTGCCTGGGGTGGTGCGGGACCGGGGGCACCGGGACGCGGCGCAGTTCCAGGGCACGCGCGATCGCGGCGGTCTGGCGGGCCGTGCCGCTGAAGGTGTAGCCGGTCGAGGGACGCGTGGCGCCCCCGGCCGCACCGACACGGAACAGCCGCCGACCGACCCTGGTGGGCAGTCGCGCGTCGGTCATGGGGATGGCGCCCTGCTCGGACGCGGTGACCTCGAACCCGTGGAGCCCACTCATCTCGCAGTAGTCCGTGAGGGCCCGCTCGTACTCGGCGGTGGTGAGCGCGGCGCGGCCGAACTCGGTGTACTCGACCAGCGCCTCCCTGCTCGAGAGCGGAAGCACGTAGCCGAAGGCCACGCCGTGCCGTGGCTGGGGCGGGCGCAGATCCATGAGCACGGCGGCGGTGGGGTCCAGGGCGTCCTCCGGCAGGCGGACGAACCATCCGCGGAAGTGCTGGAGGAGGCGGGTGCGCCCTCCCCGGGGCGGGCCGGAAGGGCGTGAGTCGAAGACCCAGCGGGCGGTGAGGTCGACCGGATCCCCTCCGGGGGCGAGCGCCCGGACGGTGGCGTGCTCGGGACCGTCCTCCGTGTCGTTCACGCGCAGCGGCCGGAACTCGACCCCGTCGCCCGCCGACTCGCGCACGTGCGCGTCCAGGTCGGTGGAGCGCAGCATCTTGTAGACGTAGGGCCCCGCCGGGGAGCGGTGTTCCCCCCCGTCCGGGCCGATGACCGACAGGTCCGCCCACGAGGCGGCGAGCAGGTGGTCCCATCGACCCGGCCCTGACTCCCAGTAGCACCAGGTCCGAGGGGGCGGGGTGTGCGGGCCGGAGGGCGGCTCCAGGACCGCCGTCCTCAGTGGCGGGTCGCGCCGATCGTTGATTTGCCCGATCCGATGAGCCAGGGTGAGCCCTGCGGCCCCCGCTCCGATGATCACCACGTCGTAGTCGGCCATCCCCCCAGCATGGCCCTTGCGGCGGTCGAAGTCCCTCGACCACCCCGACCAGTCCGGAGGACCGATGACCACCTCGACCGAGGGAATGAAGACCGCCGCCGTGACCGAGGAGTTCGACCACGCCGCGCCCGCCTACGACCGGCTGGTCGCCTCCAGCCCCGGATACCACCACGACCTGCGCTCGTCGGCGCGGCGGCTGTTCCTCCCGGGCCTCGGCGCGGACCGGGTGCTGGTGGACCTCGGCTGCGGCACGGGTGCCTCCACCGCCGCTCTGGCCCGCGAGTACCCAAGGGCCAGGATCGTCGGTGTGGACTCGTCCGAGGGCATGCTGCGCGAGGCCGCGGCCAAGGACTGGCCGAGCGGCGTCAGCTTCCATCTGGCGCGCGCCCAGGACCTCACCCCGGAGTGGGCCGAGGAGGTGCTCGGCGGGCCAGCCGACGCGGTGTTCGCCGCCTACCTGGTGCGCAACGTGCCCGACCCGGACGCCTTCCTGGCGCGTGTGCGCGAGCTGCTGCGCCCGGGCGGACGGGTGGCACTGCACGAGTACTCCGTGGCGGACTCCGTCGCCGCCCGCGCGGTGTGGAACGCCGTGTGCTGGGGCGTGGTGATCCCGACGGGCCGGGCCCTGGCCGGTCGGGACGACCTGTTCCGGTACCTGTGGCGCAGCGTCCTGGACTTCGACGGCCGCGCCACCCTGCTGGACCGCATGCGGGCGGCGGGACTGGGGTCGGTGGCCAGCGCGCCCATGCCGGGCTGGCGGTACGGGATCACGCACACCTTCGTGGGGGCCAGGCCGTGAACCCCGACGTCAACGACCCCCGGGCCGAGCGGATCCGCGCGCCCGAGCCGCGTGGGCCGCGCCCGCGGAGCGCTCCCCGTGTCGCGGTGGTGGGCGGGGGCATCGCCGGGCTGGCCGCCGCGTGCGGGCTGGCCGAGCGCGGAGTGGGGGCGGTGGTGTTCGAGCGCGAGGACGGGCTCGGCGGACGCCTTCGCGGGTGGGACACCACCCTCGCCGACGGCAGCACGGCCACCATGAGCCGCGGGTTCCACGCCTTCTTCCGCCAGTACTACAACCTGCGCGGGCTGCTCCGGCGCGCGGACCCCGGCCTGGACTCCCTCGTGCCGGTGTCCGACTACCCGCTGGTGCACCGCTCCGGTTCCCGTGACCGCTTCTCGAACCTTCCCACCACCCCGCCGTGGAACGCGTTCGCGCTCGCCGCGACGAGTCGGAGCTTCCCCGTCTCGGAACTGGCCGGCGTGAACGTCCCGGCGGTACTCCAGCTCCTGGACGCGGACGTCCCCGGGGTGCACGAACGCCTGGGACACCGCAGCGCACGGGAGCTGCTGGAGGTGACCCGCTTCCCGCGATCCGCCCGCCACCTGGCCTTCGAGGTCTTCAGCCGGAGCTTCTTCGCCGAGCCCGAGCGGCTCTCCGCCGCCGAGATGGCGGTCATGTTCCACGTCTACTTCCTCGGGTCCTCCGAGGGCCTGGTGTTCGACGTGCCGCGCTCGCCCTTCCCCCAGGCCCTGTGGAACCCCCTGGAGGGCCACCTGCGCCGGGTCGGGGTGCGGTTCCGGACGGGGGTCGAGGTGGAGCGGATCGCTCCCGGGGAGCACCTGCCCCACGCGGTCACCTGGCGCGAGGACGGGGAGGGCGACCGGGAGGAGTTCGACGCGGTGGTCCTGGCCGCCGATCCACGCGGGCTGCGCGCCCTCGTGGCCGCGTCCCCCGGGCTCGGGACGGCCGCCTGGCGCGAACGGGTCGCGGGGATCGGGTCCGCGCCACCGTTCCTGGTCTCCCGCTACTGGCTGGACCGCCCGGTCCGGCCGCACCGCCAGGCCTTCCTGGGCACCGCCGGGTATCCGACGCTGGACAACGTGAGCGTCCTGGACCGCTACGAGGACCAGGCACGGGAGTGGGCCGCGCGCACCGGGGGCTCCGTGGTGGAGCTCCACGCCTACGCGCTGCCCGAGGACCACGATCCCGCCGCGGAGCGGAAGTCGCTGTGGGAGCAGGCGACGGCGGTCTACCCGGAGCTGGCGGCGGCGCGCGAGGTGGACTCGCGACACGAACTGCGCGCGGACTGCGCGCTCTTCCCGCCCGGCGGGTACCGGGACCGATGCGCGGTGACCACCCCCGACCCCACCCTGGTGGTGGCGGGTGACCACGTCCGCGTCGACCTGCCGGTCGCGCTCATGGAGGGGGCCGCCACCACCGGGCTGAGCGCCGCCAACGCGTTGCTGTCGCGCTGGGGACTGCCGGGGCACACGCTGTGGACCGTGCCCCGGCGGGGGCGCGACGCGGTCCTGCGCGGCCTGGCCCGGGCCGCCCGTCAGCCCGGCCAGCGACCGGAGGTCCGCAGCAGGTAACGGCGCTCGGCGTAGGCGAGGTCGTCCTTCCACAGACGGCGCGCCACCAGCCGCATCGCGGGCCGCACCGCGCCCGCCACGCGCCGGGCCAGGGCGAAGCCGGTGCGCCCGGAGGCCGCCACCGTCGCCTCGATCACGGCGGTGCGCGGCACCCCGTCGCGGTCGGTGCCGAGCGGGGTGGCGTGGGTCTCCACCACGCTGCCCGTCCCCTCCCCCTCGATGATGCGCATGACGACGGTGCGTGGTTCCGGGCAGGTGAACTCGGCTCGGACCGGCACGCCCCACCTGCCCGCCACCCGGAACCCGACGTCCGCGACCAGCCGGTCCGGGTCGGGATCCGGCCCCTCCGGGACCTCGCTCACCCTCAGTCCGACGAACGAGTAGGGGTGGAACCACGAACCGTGCCAGGGGTCGAGCCGGTTGGCCACCACGTCCTCGGGCTCGCAGCGTCCCGCCAGGCTCGCCACCGCCACGATGCTCGCGTCCGCCCTCGGGCGCTCCGGGACCACGGGGGCCTCCGTCGGCTCCTCTCCTCCGCACTCGTCCAGGCGGACCCACACGAGCACGCCGTCGTCGTGCACCGGGTACGGGCTCCACCCGGGCATCCCCCCGGACTCCAGCGAGAGCCCGTGCCAGCGGCACACCAGGCGCCCCTGCGCCACCGCCCCCCGACACAGCGGCGCCCCCAGATGGGGACAGGCGCCCGGGCCCGCGTGCGCGGTCCCGTCCGGGGTGCGCCAGGCGACGAGTTCGGTTCCGGACACCACCCGTCCGAACGGCCGGTCCGTCCGTACCTCCGAGCTGGCGGCCAGCACGAACCAGTTCCCGGAGGGACGGGCGAGGGCCCGCTTGAGGGCGGCACCGATGACGGAGGGCGAGGCCTCGCGCCAGGTCGGTTCCTGTCGCGCCCAGGTGCTCCTGGGCATGCGCCGCAGCGGCAGACGGCGCGGCTCGGGGTCGGGCAGTGTCATGGGGGCCTCCTCAGCGACCTCTGTCGGACCCCTCCCGGCCGGGAGGGTCAGGTACCGACCCTGGGGCGGGGCACGGTCCGCGCCCAGAGCGCCCGGACCAGGGCGGGCGCGGCCACCGCCAGCTTGCGGGTGTCGGAGACGCGGTGGCGCACGCTCCACACATCGAAGTCGGCGGTGGTGATCTCGTCCAGGATGGCGCGGTAGAGCCGGAAGGCGGTGGTGACACACGGTCGGGCGACCGGCGAGAGCATCGCGATGCCCGGCTCCGCCTCCCGGTAGAATCCCTGGTTGGCCTCCACGAGCGCGGCGAGGGCGTCCCGCACCCGCGGGTCGGGCCGACGGGTGACCGCGCAGTGTTCCAGGAGCTGCCGGTCCACGCCGTGCGCGTCCAGGACGTCGGCGGGCAGGTAGACACGGCCCCTGCGCAGGTCCTCCGACACGTCACGGAGAAAGTTCGTGAGTTGGAAGGCCTCGCCCAGCGCGGCGGCGTGCGGCGCCGCCTCCTCCCTGGGCGCGCTCGTCCCCAGGACCGGCAGGACCTGGAGTCCGATCACCGCCGCCGACCCGTACATGTACTCGCGCAGGTGGGGCAGGTCCCGGTAGGCCGTGGTGTCGAGGTCCATCCGCATCGAGGCCATGAACGCGGTGAAGTAGTCGCTCGGGAGGCCGTACCCCTCCACCGTGTGCGCGAGGGCCCGCAGCACCGGCTCCCGCGGTTCCCCTCCCGAGAACGCGGTCTCCATGTCGGCCCCGATCTCGTCCAGCCGGGCCCGCTGTTCGTCCGGGGTGGTGTCCTCGCCCGGCTCGTCGACGATGTCGTCCACCCAGCGAGCGAACCCGTAGAGGGCGTGGATGCCGGGGCGGCGCTCGGGCGGGAGCACCCGTGTGGCCGCGAAGTAGGTGCGGCCGTGGCGGGCGTGCAGCTCTCGGCACAGGAGGTAGTCGGCGCGCAGCCTCCCCGCCTCGATCCCCGCGGCGTCCAGTTCCCCGGTGGCTGAGGTCATCATCGTGCGCGCCGCTCCGTTCCGGCCACGACGCGCGCGGCCGCCAGTTTCCCTGAGATGAGGACCGTCGGCAGGCCCACCCCGGGGGTGGTCCCGCACCCGGCCAGGACCGCGTTGGCGGTTCCGGGGACGGTGTTGCGCGGCCGGAAGGGCCCGGTCTGCGCGAAGGTGTGGGCGAGGGAGAAGGGGGTGCCCCTGGCCAGGCCCTGTCGTGCCCAGTCGGCTGGCGTGACCATGTGTTCGGCGCGTACCGAGGCGTCCAGGCCGGTCATACCCCTGGCTTCGAGGACGGCCACGATCCGGTCCCTGTAGCGGGGGCCCTCGGTGTCCCAGTCGATGTCGGCGGCGGCCAGGTTGGGCGCGGGCGCCAGCACGTAGAGGAGGTGGTGGCCCTCGGGTGCCAGGCTCGGGTCGGTGACGGTGGGCTGGGTGACCAGGAGCGAGGGGTCGCTCATGGTCCGCCCCTCGTCGATGATCTCGGTGAAGGTGCGCTCCCACTGCGTGCCGAAGGAGATCGTGTGGTGGGCCAGCTGGTCCCAGGTGCGGTCGGTGCCCAGGTGGAGCACCACGGCGGACGGGGAGTAGCGGTGCGGTACGGGACGCCGGGAGCGGTGGTCGAGCAGCCGGTGCGCCGCGGCGAGGTCGGTGGTGAGCACCACGTGGTCGCAGGCCAGGCGCTCGCCTTTCCCGGTGATGACCGCCGTGATCCGGTTCCCCCGGCGCTCCAGGCGGTGCGCCGACTCCCCGTAGCGCAGGTCCGCCCCGGCCTTGGCCGCGGCACCCGCCAGCGCCTCGCCCATGGCGCGCATCCCGCCCTTGGGGAAGTGGACGCCCGCCACGGTGTCCATGTACGCGATGACGGCGTAGGCGGCCAGGGCCCGGTCCGGGGCGACCCCGGCGTAGAGCGACTGGAAGGAGAAGATCCGGCGCAGGCGCTCGTCCTTCACGTGGCGCCCGACCGCCCTGGACAACCGACCGAACCCGCCCATCGCCGCGAGCCGGACGAGGTCGGGGCCGAGCAGGTCGAGGGGTGAGTCGAAGCGAGCGTCGATGAACGAGCGCATCTCCACCTCGTACAGGCGGGTGAGCCAGTCCCGCAGCCGCAGGTAGCCCACCGCCTCCCGGAGGCCCGCGACCCTGGCCACCTCGGCGGCCATCCGTTCGCGGTCGGTGTGGACGTCCACCGTGGAGCCGTCGGTGAAGGCCGCCCGGTAGGCGGGTGCCAACGGCAGGAGTTCGAGTCGGTCGCTGACCGACTCCCCGACCGCCGCGAACGCCTCCTCGAGGAGTTCGGGCATGGTGAGCACGGTCGGCCCGGTGTCGACGCGGAAACCGTCCATGTCGAGGCGCCCGGCGCGCCCGCCAGGATGGTCCTCGCGTTCGACCACCACCACCTCCCGCCCGGCTCCCAGCAGGTGGAGCGCGCAGGAGAGCCCGGACAGTCCGGCCCCCACCACGACCACGGGGTCCCTACCGTTCCTCTGCGCCACGTCGACGGGTCCTCTCGGTGCGGGGTTCACGTACGGGCCGCCGTCTCGGCGAAGCGGCGCAGGCCTTCGGAGACGGCGGGGTGGAGATCGAGTCCGCGGATCCGCCCCAGTCCGCGTTCGGCCAGGAGCCGGCACCGGCTGCGAACCTCCTCGCGGGCGCCGACCCGCTCCAGCACGCGGGCCGCCTCCTCGGCGTCCACCCGTTCGGAGGGGTGGCCGACCCGGGCGAGCACCCGCTGGGCCGCGACGTCCCCCGTCTCGGCCGCCCTCCGGACCCCGCAGGCCAGGAGCAGCGTGTTCTTGCCCTCCCGCAGGTCCTCGCCGGTCCGCTTCCCGGTGTGGTCCGGGGCGCCGTAGGCGTCCATCAGGTCGTTCCTCAGCTGGAAGGCCACGCCCACGTCGGTTCCGTAGGACCGCAGGGCGGTCACCGTGCCCTCGTCGGTCCCGGCCATGACGGCGCCCATGTGCAGGGGGCGTTCGACCGTGTAGGTCGCGGTCTTGAGCTGGTCGATGCGGACCGCCCCCTCCTCGGAGCGGTCACCGTGGGCCTGTGCGCTGAGGTCGAGGTACTGTCCGGCGATGACCTCGGTCCGCATGTCCCGCCACACCGCGTGCGCGGCGGTCCCGGTGGGCAGTTCGGCCAGGGACTCGTGGAGGAGGTCGTCGGCCCAGACCATGGCGAGGTCGCCGACCAGGATCGCGAGGGACTCGCCGTATCGGCGCGCGTCCCCGCGCAGGCCCCTCTCCCGGTGTTGTGTCGTGTACACGGCGTGGAAGGAGGGGGCTCCGCGCCGGAGCGGGGCGGCGTCCATCACGTCGTCGTGCGCGAGGGCGAAGGACTGGAGCACCTCGACCGCCGAGCACGCGCGCAGGGCCGACCTGGAGGCGGGGCCGGTGTCCGCGCCTCCACCGGCGAGCCAGCCCCACCAGGCCAGGACGGAGCGCAGTCCCTTGCCACCGTGCAGTGTGAAGGCGGACATCCTCGCGCAGAGTTCGGCCGCGAAGTCGCGATCGGTTCCGCACGCCTCCGTGACCCTGTCTCCGAGATATTCGGCCAGGAGCCCGTTCACCGCGTCCCGAACACCGTCGAGGTCGGTGGGAAGCGGTTCCTCCAGTGTGTCCGCAGGCGAGACGGTGATGGCTACCCCCGGTGAGTGTCCGATTTTTCGGGAAATACCTTGGAAACCGAGCATCTTACTCTGGAGATCATTTCACGCGGCCCTCTCCGTGGCCAAGCGACACTTGGGGGGCGGCCTAGACTCGACGACAAGTGACCGGAGGGACCGTTCACGGAGCGGTAGGGAGATCCATGGACACCGTGCCCAGCACCGAGCCTCCCGGGAAGGCACTCGGAGACGGCCACGGTCACAGGACACGTGGGGAGCTGTACGAGGCGCTCCAGAACGACGGGCAGCAGCTCGCGGTGCGCCTGGTCCGGCTCCTGCACCGCATGGCCGACCACACGGGGATGAACCCGACCGACTTCCAGTGCTACACACTGCTCCGCGTGAGCGGCACCATGACGCCCGGCGAGATCGCCGACAGCCTCTGTCTGTCCACCGGTTCCGTGACCGGCGTCGTGGACCGGCTGGAGGCACACGGGCTGGCCGAGCGGGCGCCGCACCCGCTGGACCGGCGCAAGATCGCCGTGCGGCTGCTGGAGGGCGCCGAGAGCGCACTCGGACCCCCCGCGCCGGGCATGCGCCAGGCCATGACCGACCTGCACTCCGGCTACACCGAGGCGGAACTCGCGGTGATCGCGGACTGGCTGGGTCGCGTGGGCCTCACCCTTGAGGAACTGATCACCTCGGGACCGCCCGAACCCTGATCCTCCGAGTGTCCTCCGGGTCCCGCGAACACCGCGTCACACGGGACTCAAGTCCGGCATGCCGATTTTGTCGGAACACTCCAAATCGTGGCATTACTTTGCTGCAAGGGACCAACGGCCCTAACATCCCTCGGGACCCATCCGTGGCCGGCAGCGGGACCGGCAGACTCTCCCAAACACCGCTGGTCCCCCGGCGGTGTCGGGAAGGAGACACCATCTCATCCCTGCGCACATACATAAAAGAAAAGACGAACCCCACGGTCTTCGGCGTTTCGGGCCTCGTGATCATCGCCTTCATCATCATGGGCGTCGCGTTCACGGGACCCATGCTGGAGGCCACCGAGGGCGCCCGCACGTGGCTCGGCGAACAGGTCGGCTGGATCTACGTCCTGGCGACGGTGTTCTTCGTGGGCACCGCGGTCTTCCTCATGCTGAGCAGGTACGGGAGCATCCGGCTCGGACCGGACGACTCACGGCCCGAGTTCAGCACACTCGCCTGGTTCGCGATGCTCTTCACCACGGGTATGGGCATCGGACTGGTCTTCTGGGGCGTGGCCGAGCCCATCGAGCACCTGCACTGGCCGCGTGACGCCTCACTCATGCCCGGTCCGGACGGCGCTCCGCTCCCCGAAGCGGCGTCGGAGTCGCTGGCACTCACGTTCTTCCACTGGGGCTTCCACCCCTGGGCCGTCTACATCGCCCTCGGGCTCTCCCTGGGCTACTTCGCCTACCGCAAGGGCCTGCCCCTGCGCCCGGCCTCCGCGCTCTACCCGCTGCTCGGCGACCGCGCCTTCGGCTGGCCCGGCAACGTCGTCGACATCCTCGCCGTGTTCGGCACGATCTTCGGTCTGGCCACGTCCCTTGGCCTTGGCACCCTCCAGATCAATGGCGGACTCAGCGACGTGTTCGGGGTTCCGAACAACGCGTTCGTCCAGACCGTGATCATCGCGGTCATCACCGCGGTGGCACTGTTCAGTGTTCTGTCGGGCATCGACAAGGGGCTGCGCCGGCTGTCGGTGATCAACCTGTGGCTGGCCTTCATCCTGTTGGCGTTCGTCTTCGCGGTCGGACCCAAGCTGTGGATCATCGCGAGCACCACCACCGCGACCGGCGAGTACCTGAGCAACCTCGTCTCGTGGAGCCTGTCGTTCCCCAGTTCCCGGGTCGACGCGCAGGCCGCCGAGTGGGTCCAGGCCTGGACCATCTTCTACTGGGGATGGTGGATCTCCTGGGCGCCCTTCGTCGGCATCTTCCTGGCCCGCATCTCCTACGGCCGCACCATCCGCGAGTTCGTGATCGGCGCCCTGTTCGCCCCCACCGCCGTCTGCGTCCTGTGGTTCGGTGTGTTCGGCGGCTCGGGGCTCTTCTACGACCTCGCGGGCAGGGCCAACTTCATCGACGGAGACGAGGCGCAGGCGGCGTTCACCCTGTTGGAAGCACTTCCGATCACCGGTGTGGTCGCCGTGATCGCCGCAGTGTGGCTGCTGGCGGTCGTGGCCATCTTCTTCATCACCTCGGCGGACTCCGGTTCGCTGGTCGTGGACATGCTGACCAACGGCGGCACCAAGAAGCCGAACCGCATCCAGCGCGGCTTCTGGGCCGTCTGCCTGGGCGGTGTCACCTGGATCCTCCTGGTGGCCGGCGGCGACGACGCGCTGTCGGCGCTACAGGCGGCGTCGGTGATCACCGGTCTGCCCTTCGCCGTGATCCTGTTGTTCATGGTGGCGGGTCTGTTCAAGGGCCTGGGGACCGAACGCGCCCCGGGCGAACCCAAGAAGGTGCGGGGCGAGGACCGGTCCCGCTCCGGGACCGGGCACAGTAGGGACCAGTAGTTCCTGAAGGTGGACGGAGCGCCACCGACGGCGCATTGAGGAGGTAACGGTGGCACCCAAGAGGTTCAGCAACCCCTTCCACGGGGTGGTGGACATGATCACCGAGATGAACAGGATGTCGGACACGATCTCCACGATCGAGACCACCCAGGTGGGTGAGCGCGAGAGGACGTTCGCCGACGCCTGGAGCCCGTCCACGGACATCCTGGCCAAGGGCCGCGACCTCGTCATCCGAGCGGAGCTGCCCGGGGTCAAGGAGACCGAGGTCTCCGTCAGCCTGGCGCACGGCGTGCTCGTCATCAGCGGCGAGCGGCACCGCGAGGAGGAGGACAGCACGATCTACTACACCTCCGAGCGCTTCATGGGCTCGTTCCGGCGTGAGATCAGCCTTCCCGAGGACATCGACGACGAGGACGTGGAGGCGGCCTTCGGCGACGGCCTGCTGGAGGTCGTCGTCCACGGGGGCGCCCACACCGGCGGACCCCGGCAGATCGCGATCAAGAAGCGCGGTCGGCCGCGGGGACGCCCGTTGTAGACCGAACGACTCGGGCAACGCGAGAGGGGAGCCCGTGACCTGCGACGGTCACGGGCTCCCCTTGTCTTTGGGCCTCAGAAGGCCCGGTCGGCCTCGTACGGGCCGATGACGGCCAGCGCCCTGGGCCGCGCCAGCAGTTCGGCGGCGACCTCGGCGACGTCGGCCTGGGTGACGGCGTCGAACCAGGCCAGGTCCTCGTCGATGGAGAAGTGGCGCGGCTGGGTGAGCTCGTGCGCGAGCAGACGGCCCATGCGGGCGTTGGTGCCCTCGCTGCCCAGCACCATGGCGCCCTGGATCTGACCCTTGGCACGGGTCAGCTCCTCGGCGGTGATGCCGGAGGCGGCGACCTTGGCCAGCTCGTCACGGCAGACCCCGATGACCTCGTCGGCCTTCTCCGGCAGACAGCCCGCGTAGATCTGGAAGGTTCCGGTGTCCGCGTAGGCCGTGTGGTAGGCGTGCACCGCGTAGGCCAGGCCGCGCTTCTCCCGCACCTCCTGGAACAGACGCGACGACATGCCGCCGCCCAGCGCGGCGCTGAGAAGCCTCAGGGCGTGCCAGCGCGGGTCGGTCCGGGTCAGCCCCTCCGAACCCAGGATGATGTGCGCCTGCTCGGTCTCACGCGGCTGCACGACCGTGCCACCGAAGGTCCGCACCGGCTCCCCCGCGCCGCGCGGGCGGGACGGACGGGCGTCACCGGCGGCGCCGAGCCGGTTGGCGAACATGGCGCGCACCTGTTCCACGACGCTTTCGTGGTCCAGGCTGCCCGCCGCCGTCACGATGAGCTCCGAGGGCACGTACGCGTCCCGGTACTGCTCGGCGATCCGCTCGCGGGACAGGGCCTTGATGGTGTCCGTGGTGCCGAGGATCGGGCGCCCCAGCGGGGTGTCACCGAAGAAGTGCTCCGCGAAGACGTCGTCCACCAGGTCGGCGGGCTCGTCCTCGTACATGGCGATCTCCTCCAGGATCACGCCGCGCTCGGTCTCCACCTCGCCCTCGTCCAGGACCGAGTTGGCGACCATGTCGCCCACCACGTCCACCGCCAGCGGAAGGTCCCGGTCCAGGACCTTCGCGTAGTAGCAGGTGTGCTCCTTGGTGGTGTACGCGTTGTGGTCGGCGCCCACCCCGTCCAGCAGCGCGGAGATCTCCAGAGCCGACCGGTTCCCGGTCCCCTTGAAGAGCAGGTGCTCCAGGAAGTGCGCCGACCCCGCGTGCGCGGAGTCCTCGTCACGGGAGCCGGTGGTGGCCGAGATCCCGAAGGCGGCGGACCGGCCCCCGGGGATGTTCTCGGTGACCACGCGCAGGCCGCCGGGCAGCACCGTCCGACGCACCAGACCGGAACCGCCGTCGGGCTCCAGCAGCGTCACGGTCGTTCCCGGCTCCTGCTCGGCGGCGATGGGGACAGAACTCATGAATCCTTCTTCTTCGCGTCGGGACATCCAGCAGAGCATACGCCCGGGACGACGGCGGGGCGGCCGCGTCGTGCAGACGCGACCGCCCCGTACAGGGTCGAACAGGCGTGGATCAGGTGTTCTCGGAACGCCCGCCCGAGCTGCGGCGACGACGGCGGCGCGGGGCGCCGTCGGACTTGTCGTCACCGTTGTCGGCGTCCTCGTCCGCGGCCGCGGGAGCCGCCGGGGCGGCCTCGGGCTTGTCGGACTTGGCGGCCTCGGACTCCACGACCTCGACCGGCACCAGGGAGAGCTTCCCCCGGTCGTCGATCTCGCGGATCTCGACCTGGATCTTCTCGCCGATGCTGATCACGTCGTCGAGGTTCTCGATGCGCTGGCCGCCGTGCAGCTTGCGGATCTGCGAGATGTGCAGCAGACCGTCCTTGCCGGGCAGCAGCGAGACGAACGCGCCGAAGGCGGTCGTCTTGACGACGGTGCCCAGGTAGCGGTCGCCCACCTCGGGCATGGTCGGGTTCGCGATCTGGTTGATCGTGTCCCGGGCCGCCTCGGCGGAGGGGCCGTCGGTGGCACCGATGTAGATGGTGCCGTCGTCCTCGATCGAGATGTCCGCGCCGGTGTCGTCCTGGATCGAGTTGATCATCTTGCCCTTCGGGCCGATGACCTCACCGATCTTCTCGACGGGCACCTTGACGGTGAGGATGCGCGGAGCGTTCGGGCTCATCTCGGCCGGACGCTCGATGGCCTCCTGCATGACGTCGAGGATGGCCAGACGGGCGCCGCGGGCCTGCTGGAGCGCCAGGGCCAGCTGCTCGGCGGGGATGCCGTCGAGCTTGGTGTCCAGCTGGAGCGCCGTGATGAGGTCACGGGTACCGGCGACCTTGAAGTCCATGTCGCCGAAGGCATCCTCGGCACCGAGGATGTCGGTCAGCGTGACGAACTCGTCGCCCTCGCTGATCAGACCCATGGCGATGCCGGACACCATCTCCTTCAGGGGCACACCGGCCGCCATCAGGGACATGGTGGAGGCGCAGACCGAACCCATCGAGGTGGAGCCGTTGGACCCGAGGGCCTCGGACACCTGACGGATGGCGTACGGGAACTCCTCGCGGGCGGGCAGAACCGGCAGCAGGGCCCGCTCGGCCAGGGCGCCGTGCCCGATCTCGCGCCGCTTGGGCGAGCCCACCCGACCGGTCTCACCGGTGGAGTAGGGCGGGAAGTTGTAGTTGTGCATGTAGCGCTTGGTCTTGTCCGGGTTGAGCGTGTCAACCGTCTGCTCCATGCGCAGCATGTTCAGCGTGGTGACGCCCATGATCTGGGTCTCGCCACGCTCGAAGAGGGCCGAACCGTGCACGCGGGGCAGAATGCCGACCTCGGCGCTCAGCTGGCGGATGTCCTTGGGACCACGGCCGTCGATGCGGACCTTGTCGCGCAGGACGCGCTCACGCATGAGCTGCTTGCTGAGGCTGCGGAAGGCGGCGCTGACCTCCTTCTCACGACCCTCGAAGTCCTCGGCCAGCTTCTCGGCGGCCGACGCCTTGATCTTGTCGAGCTCGCCCTCGCGGTCCTGCTTGTCCGCGATGGTGAGCGCCTTGACGAGCTCCTCGCGCACGGCGCCCTCGACGGCGGCGTAGGCGTCGTCCTCGTAGTCGAGGAAGATCGGGAACTCGCCCTGCTCACGGCTGGACTGGTCGGCGACGGCCTGCTGGGCCTTGCACAGCACCTTGATGAAGGGCTTGGCGGCTTCGAGGCCCTCGGCGACGGTCTGCTCGTTGGGGCCGACGGCGCCCTCGGCGACCAGCTTCAGGGTCCTGGTGGTGGACTCCGCCTCGACCATCATGATCGCGACGTCGCCGTCCGCCATGACGCGGCCGGCGACGACCATGTCGAAGGTGGCGCCCTCAAGCTCGGCGTGGGTGGGGAAACCGACCCACTGGCCGTCGATCAGGGCGACGCGGACGCCGCCGATCGGGCCGGAGAAGGGCAGACCGGCGATCTGCGTGGACATCGAGGCCGCGTTGATGGCGACGACGTCGTACAGGTGCTCGGGGTGCAGCGAGAGGATCGTCTCGACGATCTGGATCTCGTTGCGCAGGCCCTTCTTGAAGGACGGGCGCAGCGGCCGGTCGATCAGACGGCAGGTGAGGATGGCGTCCTCGGACGGACGGCCCTCACGCCGGAAGAACGAGCCGGGGATGCGGCCGGCGGCGTACATCCGCTCCTCGACGTCCACCGTCAGGGGGAAGAAGTCGAGGTTCTCCTTGGGGCGCTTCGAGGCGGTGGTCGCCGACAGGACGACGGTCTCGTCGTCCAGGAAGACCGTGGCCGAACCGGCGGCCTGACGGGCCAGACGACCGGTCTCGAAGCGGATGGTACGGGTGCCGAACTTGCCGTTGTCGATAACGGCCTCGGCCGAGTAAACGCCCTCCATGGGCGACCTCCTGTTACACGTTGCGGGCGCCGCGCCGGACCTTCCCGGTCCGTGGCACGGCGATGTTGTTCCCGTGTCGTGCCCCGGAGGTGATGACGGTCGGTCATCGATCGAAGCCCACGGCTCGCCCGTACGGGCGATGTCCGGAGACCACTACCGAGGACCGACCCCTGGGTCCGGGGTGGCGGCACGGATGGTGCGGGCGGCGTCCTGTCGCGGACACCACTCTGGTCACACCTTACTAACAAAGAGGGAGCGGCCGAGGCCACTCCCTCCGAAACGACCTAGCGACGCAGGCCCAGACGCTCGATGAGCGAGCGGTAGCGGGTGATGTCCTGCTTGGCCACGTACTTGAGCAGACGGCGGCGACGGCCGACCATCAGGAGCAGGCCACGACGGCTGTGGTGGTCGTGCTTGTGGTCCTTCAGGTGCTCGGTGAGCTCGGTGATGCGGTGCGTGAGCAGCGCGACCTGAACCTCGGGGGAGCCGGTGTCACCTTCGACGGTGGCGTACTCGGCGATGATCTTTTCCTTGGTGGCGGTGTCGATCGACACGTCGCTCCTTCACTGAGAAGTCGGTACGCAGGGGCGAACCCCGGTACGTGGCAGGGTTCAGACGCGGTGACCGCGCGTACGAGCAGTCACCGTCGCGTGTGGTGTGCGCGGCCCTGCGCCGATGGCGTGGGTGCGCCGCGCTCCCGCGGAATCCGCTCCCGAAGGGGGGCACGACCGACCGCGGGCACACGTGGACGGACCCCACCCTACCGCAGGTGACATGGCGGGGAACCCCGTCGCCCGGTGACGACGGACTCAGGCGACGCCGAGGACCTCGCGGCAGCGGTCGACGTCGCGGCGCATGGCCACGATGAGCGCGTCGATGTCGTCGAACCGCTCCTGGCCCCGGATGCGCGCGGTGAAGTCGACCGCCATGCGCAGTCCGTACAGCTCCAGGTCGTCACGGTCCAGGGCGTAGGCCTCCACGGTGCGCTCGGCGCCGTCGAACGTGGGGTTGGTGCCCACCGAGACCGCCGCGGGCCAGCGCGACTCGTGTCCCTCGACCGGCTCCAGGAGGCTCAGCCACCCCGCGTACACGCCGTCCCCGGGAACCGCCGCGTCCGCGGGCAGGTCCATGTTGGCGGTGGGAAAGCCCAGGAGCTCTCGGCCGCGGGCCGCCCCGTGCACGATCTCTCCGGACACCCGGTGCGGCCGGCCCAGGAGTTCGGCGGCGGCGACCACGTCTCCCCCGCCCAACAGCGAGCGCACGCGCGTGGAGGTGATGGTCTCCCCCTCCGCGACCAGGCGCACGCCGTCGACGGCGAAGTCGTACCTCCCGCCGAGGTCGGCGAGCACGGCCACGTTCCCGGCTGCCCGGTGGCCGAACCCGAAGTCCTCCCCCACCACCACGGCGGCGGCGCCGAGCCCGTCGGACAGCACGAGACGCACGAACTCCTCTGCGCTGAGGGCGGACAGCTCCTCGTCGAAGGGCAGGACGCACACGGCGTCGACTCCGAGGGGTTCCATCAGCTCGACACGGCGGTCGACCGGGGTGAGGACCGCCGGGGTCGTCCCGCGCAGCACCAGCGCGGGATGGGGGTCGAAGGTGACCGCGACCACCGGCAGACCGAGCCGGTCGGCGTGGGCGCGCGCGGATGCCAGGATCGCCTGGTGCCCCCGGTGCACGCCGTCGAAGACACCGATCGCCACCACGGACCGCCCCCAGTCGGAGGGGGTGTCCCCCAGCCCGTCCCATCGCAGCACGTTCGGTCCCCTTCGCTCACGTCTGATCGGTCAGGGTCAAGCGTGCCACGTCACGGCCCCCGCTTCCGCCACGCACCCGGTGTGGTCCCGCGCACCCCTGCCCGCCGAGGGCAAAGACGGGTTGGCACGAGCCGGACACCCGGTTTACCGTGCCCGGATGGCGATGATCGACACCGGTACGACACGTTTGGCCTATGACGAGGCCGGGTCCGGGCCCGCGATCGTCCTGGTCCACGCGGGCGTGGCGGACCGGAGGATGTGGGACCACCAGTTCGCGGCCCTGTCCGCGGACCACCGGGTGGTGCGCTACGACCGGCGCGGCCACGGGGGTTCGGCCGATCACGAGGGACCGGTCCGGCACCACGAGGACCTGCTGGACCTGATGGACGCCCTGGAGATTGCCGAGGCCACCCTGGTGGGCGCCTCCTTCGGCGGTGCCCACGCGGTCGACGCGGCGCTGGCCGCCCCGGACCGGGTGAACGCCCTGGCCCTGGTCTGTCCGGGCCTGTCGGGGTACGTGTGGCCGGAGGCCTTCGTGCGGACCGGCCAGCAGATGGCCCTGGCCGCGGTCCCGCACGAGCGCCTGTCCTCGTACCAGGAGGGCAACGCGGTCCCCGACCCCTCGGACGTGGCCGCGATGGCCGAGGTCCAGGCCGGGTTCATGGTGCTCGGCCCGGGCCGCTCCCCCGAGGAGATGCCGCTGGAGGCCTGGGACCTGTCGTTGCTGATGCTCCGTGAGATGTACGCCCGCCGCTGGTCGAGCCCGCCCAACCACCCCGAGTGGCCCGAGGCCCCCGCGGTGGACCGTCTGCACGAGATCACCGTGCCGACCCTCGTGGTCAAGGGCCTGTCCGAGGTTCCCCAGGTCCAGGCGATCGCCGACCGGTACACCGAGGGGATCCGGGGCTCCCGCCTCCTTGAGCTGCCCGAGACAGGGCACCTGCCCTCGGTGGAGCGACCGGGTGAACTGACCGCCGCCCTCGCCGCCTTCCTGGACGAGGTCACACGGCGCCCCTGACCCGGATCCAGAGAAGGCTCGGGGCCTCACGGAACCCGCACACATCCAGTGACGCCTGGCTGTCCTCGCCCTTGTGAACAACACGCTGACATCGGACTTCAGCAACCGCGCCGCGCTGGGGTGGCAGATCTCCCGATTGACGATCGAACCGGTGACCGAGCACGTCGCCAGGGAGGCCGCCCGGTTGCTGAGCTCCGCGGGACCACACGGCCACCGGCACGCGATCGACGCGATGTTGTGCGCGACCGCGCTCACCGCGCCAGGACCGGTCACCATCCTGACCTCCGACCCGGACGACCTACGGAAGCTCTGCGGAAACAGAGCAACCGTCATCAGGATCTGATCAGGCCGGAGAGAAGACGACGACCGGCTTCATGTGGCCGGGGCGGTTCTCCCCCAGCGCGACCACGGTGCCGTCCGGGGCGAACAGCCCCACCGGCCCGTCACCCAGGGAGCTCTCACCGATCCGGTTGCCGTGGCGGATGGCGCGGGTCTCGGCCTCGTCCATCGTGCGCACCGGGAACGCGGCGGCCACCGCCTGGGCCAGGGGGATCTGGGTGAACTCCTTGCCGAGTTCGTCGAGCGTGCGGGCCTGGGACAGGTCATAGGGACCCACCCGGGTCCGGCGCAGGGCGGTGAGGTGCCCGCCCACGGCCAGGTCCGCGCCCATGTCGCGGGCGAGCGAGCGGATGTAGGTGCCGCTGGAGGCGGTGACAACCGCGTCCACGTCCACGAAACCGTCCGGGGTGTGCCGAATCGCGGTCACGTCGAACTGGGAGACGGTGACCGTCCGCGCCTTGAGCGCCACCTCCTTGCCCTCCCGAGCCGACTTGTAGGCGCGCTTGCCGTCCACCTTGATCGCGCTGACCTGCGGCGGGACCTGCTGGATGGGCCCGGTGAGCTTCGCGACGGCCGCGTGCACGTCCGCGTCCGTGACGGCCGAGGCGTCCACCCGGGCTCCGGGTTCACCCTCGGCGTCGTCGGTGTTGGTCACCAGTCCGAGGCGGATGGTGCCCTCGTAGGTCTTCTCGGTCAGCGTGAGGTGACCGAGCAGCTTCGTGCCCTTCTCGATGCCCAGGACCAGGACCCCTGTGGCCATCGGGTCCAAGGTGCCCGCGTGGCCCACGCGTCGGGTGCGCGCCAGGCCTCGGGTCTTGGCGACCACGTCGTGTGAGGTCCAGTCGGCGGGCTTGTCGACGACCACGACACCGCTGTCGGCCATGGGGCTCCTTCTGGGAAAGGGGCGGCGGCCTCTGCCGCCGCCCCGGGGGGAATCCGGTTACTCGTCGTCCTCGTCCTCGTCCTCACGAGGGGCCTTGTACGGGTCGGCTTCACCCGCGTGCTTGGCACCGGTGGCCTTCTGGGCCACCTCCTCGTCGGACTTGCGCGCCTCGACCAGCAGCTTCTCGATGTGCTGGGCGTTCTCCTGCACCTCGTCGATGACGAAGGTCAGGCTGGGCGTGTGGCGGATGCCGGTCTGGCGACCGACCTCACTGCGGATCACGCCCTTGGCGCTCTCCAGCGCGGCCGCGCTGGCCGCCTTCTCCTCGGGGGTGCCGAACACCGTGTAGTACACCGTGGCGTCCCGCAGGTCGGCGGTGATCCGGGCGTCGGTCACGGTGACGAAACCCAGGCGCGGGTCCTTGATTCGCCGGTCCAGCATCTCGGCGACGATCCGCTGGATACGGTCGGCGATCTTTCGCGCGCGTGCGGCGTCAACCATCGTCAGTCTTCCTCTTCGTTGAAGAGCCGCTGCCTCGCGGAGAGCAGCTCCAGTTCGGGACGGCCCGCGACGAAACGCTCGCAGGTGTCCATCTGGTCCCGGGCGTGGGCGGCGGTCGGCGCGACCACCGCGACACCGATCTTCGCCCGACGGTAGAGGTCGTGCTCGCCGACCTCCGAGACCGACACCGAGAACTTCCGGCGCAGTTCGGCGACGACGGGCCGCACCATCGAGCGCTTCTGTTTGAGCGAGTGGACGTCTCCGAGGAGCACGTCCAGAGTCAGCGCCCCAACGTACAAGTGATCACCTGTGGTGTTGTGTGAGCCGTCAAAGGCGGGGCCCCGGACACGATCGTCCGGGGCCCCAGGTGGATCAGTCCTCGCGACTAGTCGCGGGGCTTCTCCTGCATCTCGTAGGTCTCGATGACGTCCTCGACCCGGATGTCGTTGTAACCGACACCGATACCGCACTCGAAGCCCTCGCGGACCTCGGTGGCGTCGTCCTTGAACCGACGCAGCGACTCGACGTTGAGGTTGCCGGAAATGACCTTGCCCTCGCGGATGAGACGTGCCTTGGTGTTACGGCGGATGATGCCGTCACGGACGATGGAACCGGCGATGTTACCGATCTTCGGCACCTTGAAGACCTCGCGGACCTCGGCGCTGCCGAGCTGGACCTCCTCGTAGATGGGCTTGAGGAGACCCTTGACGGCGGCTTCGACCTCGTCGATGGCCTGGTAGATGACCGAGTAGTACCGGATGTCGACGCCCATGCGGTCGGCCAGCTGGCTGTTCTTGCCCTCGGGCCGAACGTTGAAGCCGACGATGATCGCGTCCGCGGACGACGCCAGGTTGATGTCGTTCTGCGTGATGGCACCGACGCCGCGTCCGATGATCCGGATGCTGACCTCGTCGCCACCGGCGTCGATCTTGAGCAGCGACTCCTCGAGCGCCTCGACCGAACCGGACATGTCGCCCTTGATGAGGAGGAGCAGCTCGGAGCGCTCGCCCTCCTTGATGGCGGACTGCCAGTTGTCGAGGGTGACCCGGCGGGCCGACTTCGCCTGCTGGGCGAAGCGCTCACGCGCCTCACGCTGCTGGGCGATCTGACGGGCCACGCGGTCGTCCTTGACGACCAGGAAGCTGTCACCGGCGCTGGGCACGTTGGTCAGACCGAGCACCTGGACCGGACGGGACGGCTCGGCCGACTGCACGTTCTCGCCGTGCTCGTCGAGCATGGCGCGAACGCGACCGAAGGCGTCGCCACAGACGATGGAGTCACCGACGTTGAGCGTGCCCCGCTGGACCAGGACCGTGGCCATGGAACCGCGACCGCGGTCCAGGTAGGCCTCGATCGCCAGACCCTGGGCGTCCATGTCCGGGTTGGCCTGGAGGTCCAGGGCCGCGTCGGACGTGAGGACGATCGACTCGAGCAGCGAGTCGATGTTGTCGCCCTTGAGCGCGGAGATGTCCACGAACTGGACGTCGCCGCCGTACTCCTCGGCCACGAGACCGTACTCGGTCATCTGGGCGCGCACCCGCTGCGGGTCCGCTCCCTCGACGTCGATCTTGTTGACCGCGACCACGATCGGCACGTCGGCCGCCTTGGCGTGGTCGATGGCCTCGGCCGTCTGCGGCTTGACGCCGTCGTCGGCCGCCACGACCAGGACCGCGACGTCGGTGACCTTCGCACCACGGGCACGCATGGCGGTGAACGCCTCGTGACCGGGGGTGTCGATGAAGGTGATCTTGCGCTCTTCGCCGTCCACCTCGGTCGCGACCTGGTAGGCACCGATGTGCTGGGTGATTCCGCCGGCCTCGCCGCTGACGACGTTGGTCTTACGGATCGTGTCCAGCAGTCGGGTCTTACCGTGGTCGACGTGACCCATGACGGTGACCACCGGGGGACGCGGACGCAGGTCGGCGTCGCCGCCCTCGTTCTCGCCGAACTCGATGGAGAAGGACTCCAGGAGCTCGCGGTCCTCGTCCTCGGGGCTGACGACCTCGATCCCGTACTTCAGTTCCTCGCCGAGCAGCTGAAGCGTCTCGTCGGGCAGCGACTGGGTCGCGGTGACCATCTCGCCCAGGTGCATCATGACCTGGACCAGCGACGCCGGGTTGACGTCGATCTTGTCGCCGAAGTCCGAGAGCGAGGCGCCACGGGACAGACGGATGGTCTGACCGTTGCCGCTCGGGATCTTGACGCCGCCGAAGGACGGGGCCTGGAGGTCGTTGAACTCCTGACGCCGCTGCTTCTTGGACTTGCGGGCACGCCCGGGACGACCGCCCGGACGACCGAACGCACCGGCCGTTCCGCCACCGCGACCACGGCCGCCGCCACCGGGACGACCACCGAAGCCGCCGGGACGACCGCCGCCGCCACCGGGACGCGGACCCGCACCCGCGGGAGCGCCGCCACGGCCGCGGCCAGCGCCGCCACCACCGGGACGACCGCCGCCGGCACCGCCACGGCCGCCGCCAGCGGGCGCGGCCGGACGGGACGAGGGCATGTTCATCGGGCTGGGACGCGGACCACCGGGTCGCGGAGCGCCGCCGCCACCCGGGCGCGGAGCACCGCCACCGGGACGGGGAGCGCCCGCGGCACCGCCGGGACGCGGGGCGCGCTGTTCGCCGCCGCCCTGCGGGCCACCGGAACGGGGACCGGGACGCGGGCCACCGGCACCGCCGGGACGCGGAGCGCCGCCGCCGGGACGGGGAGCGCGCTGTTCGCCGCCGCCCTGCGGGCCACCGGGACGGGGGCCCGGACGCGGGGCGCCGCCGCCGGGACGCGGGGCGGCCGGCTTGGAGCCCATGCCCGAGGCGTTGGACGCGAACGGGTTGTTGCCCGGACGCGGGCCCGGACGGGGACCGCCCGGACGCGGGCCGCGGCCGCCGTCACGACCACCCTCGCGGCCGCCGGAACGCTCCGGACGGTCACCGCGCTGGGGACGGTCGCCGCGGTCGCCGCGGTCGCCACGCTCACCGCGGGCACCCTGGGCGCCAGCGGGCTTGGGGCCGCCGGGACGCGGGGCGTCGCCGCGAGCCGCCTTCGGAGCCGGCTTGGGGCCGGGCTTCGGAGCGGACTCGGGCCGCTCGGCGGGCTTCTCGAAATGCGGAACCGCGGGCTTCTCCACCGGCGCGGCGGGCTTCTCAGCCGGCGCAGGCTTCTCCACCGGCGCGGCGGGCTTCTCAGCCGCCTCGGCCGGCTTCTCCGCCTCGGCCGGCTTCTCGGCCTTGGGGGCCGCGGAGCGCGCGGCCGGGCCGGGCTTCGGGCCCGGCTTGGGCGCGGGACCGGGCTTGGGAGCCGCGGGACGCGCCGAACCTTCGGCGGCGGGCTTGGGACCGGGCTTGGGAGCCGATCCACCCTTCTTGCCGCCGTCGGAACCGTTGTTGAAAGCTTCCTGTAGGCGTCGAACGACGGGGGCCTCTATCGTCGAGGACGCCGAACGGACGAATTCGCCCATCTCGTTGAGCTTGGCCAGCACGGCCTTGCTCTCTACACCGAACTCCTTAGCGAGTTCGTACACCCGGACCTTCGCCACACTTCTCCTTCAGCTTCGGTCCGGGACATGGGCTTGTGCCGGACCGTCGTTAGCTCGAGTTACTCATCGCTGCGTACTCATCAGGCGCTCATCGCAATCTCGACCTGCTTCCTCATCGCTACACAACAATGGGCCAGCTCATAAGTGCCGACACAGCACTACACGCCGACCTCGGTCACATCAACCACGGGGCCGGCGCGGACATTCCAACCCTATCCGGAACCGAGTCGCACTCGATCAGGCGGGGGCGTCACCAAGTAGGGACGTCACTAGCGAGACATCCCACCCGGTGGCGCCACCACCGTTCCGGTTCCGGAAGGCACGGGACCATGCTCTGCGCCGTTCGGCGAGCTCCAGGCATCGCCGATCGTGGTGCAGATAGGCGCCGCGCCCCGGACGTCGACCTCGGGTGTCGGGCGTGATGACCGTGCCCACGGCCACCAGCCGCACGAGGTCGGACTGGACTGTCCGCGACCGGCACCCCACGCACGTACGCACGGGGCGGTCAGGACCGTCTCCGGCCACCCTATCGCGTCGGGACATGGGCGCGACCCGATTAACCGGCCGAAGGGGTGTCTTCGTCCCCCCGGACGGTCTCGTCCGCGTCCTCGTCCGGCGCCGGGACGGGCTCGGCGTCGGAGCGGATGTCGATGCGCCAGCCGGTGAGGCGCGCGGCGAGACGGGCGTTCTGGCCCTCCTTGCCGATCGCCAGCGACTGCTGGTAGTCCGGCACGATCACGCGGGCCACCCGCGCGGCCATGTCGAGGATCTCCACCGAGTTGACCCGGGCCGGGGAGAGCGCGTTCGCGACGAACACGGCGGGGTCCTCGGAGTAGTCGACGATGTCGATCTTCTCTCCGTGGAGCTCGGCCATGACGTTGCGGACACGGCTGCCCAGCGGGCCGATGCAGGCGCCCTTGGCGTTGACGCCGCCCCGGTTGGAGCGGACCGCCATCTTCGTGCGGTGACCGGCCTCGCGGGCGATCGCGGAGATCTCGACGGTGTGGTCCGCGATCTCGGGGACCTCCAGCTCGAAGAGCTTGCGCACCAGGTTGGGGTGGGTGCGCGAGAGGGTCACCGAGGGGCCGCGGTGGCCCTTGCGGACCTGCACCACGTAGGCGCGCAGCCGCTCGCCGTGGGTGTAGTCCTCGGTGGGGACCTGCTCCTGCGGGGGCAGGACGGCCTCGATCTTGCCGAGGTCGACCAGGACGTTGCGAGGGTCGTTGCCCTGCTGGATGATCCCGGAGACGATGTCGTGCTCGCGCCCGGCGAACTCGCCCAGGGTCAACTCGTCCTCGGCGTCGCGCAGACGCTGGAGGATGACCTGCTTGGCGGTCGAGGTCGCGATGCGACCGAACCCGGTCGGGGTGCCGTCGAACTCGCCGACGACCCCGCCCTCCTCGTCGGTCTCGGAGACCCACACGACCACGTGGCCGGTGGAGCGGTTGAGCTCCACGCGGGCCTTCCTGTCGGGGCCCTCCTCGCGGTGGTAGGCGATCAGGAGGGCGTCCTCGATGGCCTTGGCCACCAGTTCGACGGCGATGTCCTTCTCGCGCTCCAGGCTGCGCAGGACACTCATGTCAATATCCATGGGGCTCCCCCTCTAGTCCGCCGCGTCGGTGTCGGCTTCGCGACGGAATTCCACCTGGACCTTGGCCTTGGCGATCTTGTCGTAGGCCAGAGTGCGGGGGCGGCCCTTGACGTCCAGGGTGACGCCCTGGTCGTCGGACTCGGTGACGCGTCCGGTGAGGTCGCCACCCTCGACGAGGGAGACCTTCACCAGACGGCCCTGGGAGCGCCGCCAGTGGCGCGGCAGCGTGAGTGGACGCTCCACCCCCGGGGAGGTGACCTCCAACACGTAGGGCTGCTCGCCCATGACGTCGGAGGCGTCCAGGCTCTCGTTGACGGCCTGGCTGACCTCACCGACCGCGTCCAGGTCGACCCCGTTGTCGGAGTCCACGACCACGCGCAGCACCCGGCGTTTGCCCGCGGGTGTCAGCTCGACGGCCTCCAGGTCCAGTCCGGCCGCGGCCAGTACCGGCTCAAGCAGCTCGGCGATGCGCTCGTTGCGCGCCTGCGCTCCCATGCGTGATTAGCCCCTCAAACGGCGAAATCCCGCCCGCTCGGCCGTGTGCCGTGAACGGGGCGGTCCAGCTCTGTACGTAGTCTTCGTCGAATCCGCTCCGCGCCCCCGTGAGGGGAGCTGGAGCGCCGCGCGTCGCGTGCGACGGCGGTTGTGGTGCAAGGGTATCCACACCTGAGCGGCGCCCAGGTCGGTACACGCGGACGGGGGTGCCCACGGGTGGGGGCCCGGGTGGCCGGAACACCGCCCTGGCAGGGGGTGTCAGTACGACCCGTGGCCGTCGCCGACCGTGGAAAGATGGGGGCTGACCGCCGGAGACGGCGGTCCTGTCGACGCCGTGGGCACGGGAGGAGAGCGCGTGGACCAGGGGGATGTCAGCGGTCGCACGGTACCCGGGCTGACGAGGAGGTCCTTGGCGGCCAGGAGCCTCGTGCTGACCGGTGTCGCGGTGACCGGCGCCGTCGTGGGCACGGTCGGGGTGAGCGGTTGCGCCGGGGCCGACTGGTACCCGTTCGACGTGACCCCGGACGTCGCCGTCCTGCGCTCGCTCATCCGCGAGAAGGAACGGGCGATCGTCCGTCACGAGGCCGCGCTGGCGCACGGCACGGGCCCCGCGGAGCTGCTGGAGCGCCTGTTGGAGGACCACCTCACTCACCTGGACGCCCTGTTGGACGCCCTGCCCGAAGGCGTGGCCGCGCACGACGACACCGGCGGTGACGAGGCCGAGCCCCCGGCCCCGGTCGGGGAGGCGGCGTTGGAGGCCGTGCCCGACGCCGCGGGACTGCGCGCGCTCGCAGCGGCCGCGACCAGTGCCCGCCTCGACCAGGCCGCCGCGGTGACGGACCCCGGGCTGGCCCAGCTGGTGAGCGGGATCGGCGCCTGCGAGGCCGGGCACGCCCACCTGCTCGCGCGTGCCTGAGCGCGGAGGCGGCGGGGCCGCGCGGCGGAGGAAGGGCCGAGGAACATCCCAGGGACGTCCGAGCGACGTGATGGCGGAAGGCAGGTAGTCAGGTGAGCGAGATCCCCACGCCCGCGGGGGGCTCCCAGGGGCCCGGCACGGGTCCCTCGCCGTCCGAGGGCGGCGACCCCACCGGCGCGGCCCTGGCGGAGGCCCTGAGCGCCGAGCACGCGGCCGTGTACGGGTACGAGTTCGTGGGCGGCGCCGCCGGGGACCGGACCCGGCGCGAGCGCGCCTCGGCGTCCGCCTACGAGCACAAGGCGCTGCGGGACGCCCTGCACGCGGCCTCGGTCGAACGCGGTGTCGATCCCCCGGCGGCGCTGGCCTCCTACCCGTTGCCCCAGGGACGCGACGGCGACGACATGGACGACTTCGCCGTGGGGCTGGAGGAGACCACCATGGGCGCCTACCTGTGGCTGAGCGCGTCGGCCGACACCGATCTGCGGGTGACGGCGGCGCGCGGCCTCCAGGAGTCGACGGTGCGATCCCTGGAGTGGGGCGCCGAACTCGACCCCCTGCCGGGCTTCGAGCACGGCTGACCCCGGCGGCGGGCGCCGCGACCGAGGGACGAGAAAGGGGGCTCCCGCGCCGGTGCGCGGGAGCCCCCTTCCTGTCGGTGCGTGGACCTACTGGGCGCAGGCGGCGGCGGTGCTCTCGACGATCTCGCCGACCGGTACGTCGGTGCGCTCACCGGTGCGGCGGTCGCGCAGCTCGACCAGGCCGTCCTTGAGGCCGCGACCGACGATAACCACGGTCGGGATCCCCAGCAGCTCGGCGTCGTTGAACTTCACGCCGGGGGCCGCCTTGCGGTCGTCGACCAGCACGCGCAGGCCGCGGGCCTCGAGTTCGCCACCGATCCGCAGGGCCTCCTCGACCTCGCCGCCCTTGCCGGTGCCGACCACGTGCACGTCGGCGGGGGCGATCTCGCGCGGCCAGACGATGCCCTTGTCGTCGTGCGACTGCTCGACGACGGAGGCGACGGCGCGGGAGACGCCGATGCCGTAGGAGCCCATGGTGACGCGGCGGGGCTTGCCGTCCGGGCCGAGGGCGTCCAGCTTGAAGGCGTCGGCGTACTTGCGGCCGAGCTGGAAGATGTGCCCGATCTCGATGCCGCGCGCGGTGTACAGGGTGCCCTGGCCGTCGGGCGAGGCGTCTCCGTCGCGGACCTCGGCGACGTCGATGGTGCCGTCCGGGGTGAAGTCGCGTCCGGCCACGAGGTCGATCACGTGGTGGTCGGCCCGGTCTGCGCCGGTCACCCAGGAGGTGCCGGTGGCCACGCGCGGGTCGACGAGGTAGCGCACCTTGTTGTCCAGCAGGGCGCGCGGGCCGATGTAGCCCTTGGCCAGGAAGGTGTTGGCGGCGAAGTCGGCGTCGTCCAGGAGCGCGACCTCGGTGGGCTCCAGGGCTGCTTCGAGGCGCTTGAGGTCGACCTCGCGGTCACCGGGCAGCCCGACGCCGAGGAGCTCCCACTCCTTGCTGCCGGGGGCGCGGGTCTTGACCAGGACGTTCTTGAGGGTGTCGGCCTCGGTGAAGTCGCGGCCCATGCCGGCGCCGTTGAGGAAGTCCACCAGCGTCTGGATGGTGGCGGTCCCCGGGGTGTGGTGCACCTGGGCCTCGGGCAGCCCTTCCACGGGGCGCTCGGCGGGGGCCGGGGTCCGCACGGCCTCGACGTTGGCGGCGTAGTCGGACTCCGTGCTGCGCACGAAGGTGTCCTCGCCGGTGGGCGCGACCGCCAGGAACTCCTCGGAGGCCGAGCCGCCCATGGCGCCGGAGGTCGCGGAGACGATGACGTAGTCCAGGCCCAACCGGTCGAAGATCCGGATGTAGGCGGCCCGGTGCTTGTCGTAGGACTCCTGGAGGCCCTCGTCGTCGATGTCGAAGGAGTAGGAGTCCTTCATGTGGAACTCGCGGCCGCGCAGAACGCCGGCGCGGGGGCGGGCCTCGTCGCGGAACTTCTCCTGGATCTGGTAGAGCACGACCGGGAAGTCCTTGTAGGACGAGTACTCGCCCTTGACGAGGAGGGTGAAGAGCTCTTCGTGGGTGGGGCCGAGCAGGTAGTCGGCGCCCTTGCGGTCCTTGAGCCGGAAGAGGGTGTCCCCGTACTCCTCCCAGCGGCCGGTTGTCTCGTAGAACTCCTTGGGGAGCAGCGCGGGCAGCAGGACCTCCTGGCCGCCCATCGCGTTCATCTCCTCGCGCACCACGCGGGCGACGTTCTCCAGGACGATCTTGCCCAGGGGCAGCCAGGTGTAGATGCCGGGGGCCGCGCGGCGGACGTACCCGGCGCGGACGAGGAGCTTGTGGCTCGGCACCTCGGCGTCCGCCGGGTCCTCACGCAGGGTGCGCAGGAACAGGTTCGACATCCGCAGTAGCACGGCCACTCCTCGGTGATCGCGCCCCTGAGGGGGCGCGGGTTGGGTCTTCTGGGGAACCCCAGGCTAGCGCTCCTTCGAGGGGGATCGCGCGTCCGTTTCCGAAGGCTCCCGGCTGCGCCTAACGTTGGGGGATCGCGAGGAGTGAGGCGGGGGCATGGGCAGACGTGTGCGTGACAGGGTCGAGGCCGAGGAGGAGGTCTCGGTGGTGCCGGGGGTCGACCTGCTCGCCGACGCGGACCGCGCCAACTCGTGGTTCCTGCTGGTGGAGGGCACACCGCAGTCGCACGTGGACCTGTCCGACCCCGGTTACCTCGACTTCTCGTACGTGCGCCGGATCGCGCACGCGACCGACCTGGTCGCCCCGGAGGGCGAGCCGGTGGAGGCGATGCACCTGGGCGCCGGGGCCCTGACGGTGGCGCGGTACGTGGCGCACAGCCGTCCGGGATCGCGCCAGCGCGCGGTGGACGTGGACGCGGCGCTCGTGGAACTGGTGCGACGGCGCCTGCCGTGGGACCGCAGGGCGCAGCTGCGAGTGGGCATCGGCGACGCCCGGGACTGGATCGCCGCCCGGCACGACGACAGCGCGGACCTCATCGTGTCCGACGTCTTCTCCGGGGCGCGGACCCCGGCGCGGCTGACCTCGGTGGAGTTCTACGCGGAGGCGGCGCGGGTGCTGCGGCCGGGGGGCTTCCTGGTGGTCAACGTCGGGGACGGCTACGCGTTGAAGCACACGCGCGCCCAGGTGGCCACCGTGCGGTCGGTGCTGCCGCACGTGGTGATGAGCGCCGAGCCGGGCGTTCTGCGCGGGCGCCGGTTCGGCAACCTGGTGCTGGTGGCGGGCCACCGGCCGCTGCCCACGGAGGAGCTGGGGCGGGCTGCCCACCGGGACCCGGAGATGGCCCGGCTGGTGGAGGGCGAGGACCTGGACCGGTTCCTGTCGGGCCACTCCCCCGTGCACGACGCGGACGCGCGGGACTCCCCCGCGCCGCCGACCGACATCTTCTGAGGTCCGCGTACTCCGAGGGGAGTGGGTGCGTCGGAGGCGGAGAGCGCGGACTCCGCCGCCCGGGCGACCCGACCCCTGGCCCGGGTCGCGTTGGCGGCCGTGGTGTCGACCGTGCTGGTCGGGTCGGCTTTGGCGGCACCGTTCCGGCGCCCCGAGGTCGCGGCGGCCCTGGTCGTCGCGCTGGTGGCGGCGCTGGCGGCGACGAGCGGGCTGACCGGTCCCCTGCTCTCCCGGCACACCTCGGCGTTGGCGATGGCCGCGCCGGGGCTGGTGGTGGCGCTGTCCGCCGAACTGCCAGCCATGGGCCTTCCCGGGATGGCCGGTGTGTTCGTGTGGTCCATGCTGCTGCCGGTGGTTCCGGTCATGCTCCTGGGCCAGGTTTGGCTCTACCGAATGACACGCCGACCGGTCACGGCCTCGAACTTCTTCGTCTGACCTCGAAAGTGAAGGCACTGGTCAGCATGGGCACCCCGGGTGTCCGCGTCGTGACGTCCCACGGTCACGGAAGGGCAAGGTTCCCGTCTTCGATTGGAAAAGCCGGGCAGCGGGCACTTCCTGGGGCGGGAAACTCGCCCGTGGCGCCGGGTCCGATCCCGGACCGGGTGTGATCGCGCACGGGTGACGGCGTCGAGCCCTTGAGGAGGGACTGTGACCGACCCCCTGACCAGGCCGCCGGGCCTGAGCGGCTGCGGCTGCGGATCGAGTTGCGGCTGCGGCTGCCAGAACGGCGGCTCCTGCGGCTGCGGCGGCGGCTGCGGCTGACCGCTCCCCAGGCGGGGCCCGCTCGTGCGACGGGTTCCCTCCCCCCGACCTGCGGGCTGTCCCTCCCCTTGGGGACAGCCCGCGCCCCCGTCTCCCCTGGTCCGGCGGCCACGCGCCCGGGGCGGACCACACCCCCAAGTCGCGACAATACGCGACGAGGTGTGTACGCTATGTCACAGTGCTTTTCCTTGGGGGATGAGCCGCTGCGTATCCACCCGTTGGGGGCGATCAGCGATGCCGCCGTTCACGAGACCAGCGACAGGGAGTGTCCACACCTCCGAACACGCCAGGCTGCTCCGGTGTGTGGAGGGCATACTGGAGCGCTCCGACCGCGCGGTGCCCTGGGAGCCGGATACGGTCGGGCTCCCCGACGCCCGCTCCGACAGCGCCCTGGCACGGATCAACGACGTCGCCTTCTATGCCAACGCGCGCAACGAGGTCTCCGCCCTGGCCGGAGTCTGCATGGATCTGCTCGGCCTGCACAGGCCCGACGAAGGCGACGACCCGCACTGCCAGGGCTGCCGTCTGCCCTGGCCCTGCCCGACCTTCGCAGAGATCTCCCGGCTCCTCGGCTGACCCCCACCGCCCCCTTGGAACGGACGACGCCCGCCGAGGCCGGGGCGCGATCCGACTTCGACGGGCGACGGTCGTTCACCTGCCGTCGGGAGCACCCCACGACCGAACTGTCGGGCACCCCCGCCGAGCGAGGCACACCCAGAGGCTAATACTGGAACTCGTTCTACCGCAAGACCAGAGCGCCGCTCGGTCTGACTGGAATGTCCTGCGTGCATCGCGGAAGAGGGCCACTGCGGACGCGGCGAGCTTTCTGCAACCTGATCCACTCTCGCCCAGCGGGGCAGCCCGCAGCCGACCGAGGGCGCGCCGACGGAGAACGGAGGAGAAGGTGAAGGAGAGGGCGCCGGACCTGCCCCGCCAGGGGCGGTCGGGGCGACACGGCCCGGGGAGCGAGCCAGGCCCAGGGGCGGGGGACAGCCCCTGGGTCCGACGGTGACCGGCGCGACCACCCGTGTTCCCGGTGGACGACGGACCCTCCCACACGCTCAGGGGGCGCGCCTACTCCACAAACGTTAACGATGCACCGGTCACGCGAACACCCCCCTTCGGGTAACCGGAATGTCTCGATTACCCTCCGGGGGATTCCCCGCGCACCAGCGCCGACCTGCGATAACTCAGTGCCACCGAACCGTCGCACACGTGCGCGAACACCTCGGGGCACGAGAAATCCTGATGAGGACAAACAAAGAAGCCCTCGTCGGTAAAACCGAAACAGGAAACGTTCCACCGCGACCAACAGAACGGTCGCGAGGGGCGGCGATTCCGACGAGGGCCAGAAGAAAACCTCCCCGAGGCCCGCCCGGGGAGTGACCTCAGCTAATCCGTGTGGCCAGCAGATACGCACTCGGCGAATCGGCGTCGACGATTTCCGTCACCCGCCAGGCCTGGCCACCGACGCTGAACACGTCATTGACGCGGACGTCGATCATGGGCGTGGGCCGCCACTCCTTCGGGCCGCCGATCTTGGCGACCGGCTGACCGTCGTCGTCGGTCCAGAAGCTACCGCCACCGACGGGCCCGCCGGCGAAGCGGTCGTTGCGCCCGTAACTGATCTTCTCCTGCGCGCCGATCTCGTGGACCACCGTGGATTCAGTCCCAACCGTCTCGAATAACCTGGAAAACGCATCCATTTTAACCCGTGCCCACCAATTAAACAGGGAACCGACGGGTTTGATTAGCGCTTCAGCAGACTAGCCGACAAAAGTAATGCGCGGGCCGGGACTTTGGTCCCGACCCGCGCGAGTGGCGGTTCCGCGAATTAATCAGTCACCGCTCGACGTACCCCGACCGCCCTTGAGCCTGCCCACGAGCGTCTCCAGGGCCGAACTGAACGGGTGGTCGTGCACCATGTAGGTCCAGGTCATCGACGGACGCTTCACGCCCACCGAGCTGACGTCCAGCTCACCGTCCACCACCTCCAGCTCCTCGAAGCTGTCCGCGGCACGGGACCGGGCCTCGTCCAGGAAGCCCTTGAAGACCGGGACCGCCTCGCGGTTGAACTCGTCCAGTGGGTCGCGTCGGCCCAGGTACCTCAGGTGGATGCCCTCGCGCAGTTCCGAGAGGAACGCGTTGTGGTCGGTCCACCCCCGGTCCAGGTGGTAGAGCGTGATGAGCTTGGCGGCGCGGGCGACCTCGTCGGCGTCCAGCTCCTCCACCAGCTCGTCGTGGCGCGCCTTGCGGTCCGCCGCGACGTGCCGGTCCCCCTGCCCGCCGGACAGGACCAGCTCCCGGTGCTCCAGGACCACCTCGCGCTGCACGTCGATGAGCTTGTTGTAGCGCCAGGTGTTGCGGTGCACCTCCAGCAGCTGACCCTCGGAGACCCGCTGGGCGTGGTCGACCATGGCCAACCAGCCCTCGTCGGTGATCTCACCGTCGGCCGTGGTCTTGTAGCCGGTGGTCTCGGGGGCGTGGTTCACCAGCAGGTCGTCGTCCATGCTGACGAAGAAGATGGAGTCGCCGGGGTCGCCCTGACGCCCGGCCCGCCCGCGCAGCTGGCCGTCCAGACGGCTGCTGGGGTAACGGCCGAAGCCCATGACGAACAGACCACCGGTCTCCACCACCCGGTCGCGGTCGGTCATGTCGCTGCCGCCCAACCGGATGTCGGTACCGCGCCCGGCCATCTGGGTGGAGACGGTGATCGCGCCGTGGGTACCGGCCTCGGCGATGATGGAGGCCTCGTCCGCGTCGTTCTTGGCGTTGAGGACGACGCTCTCCAGCCCGGCCTGGCGCAGCCGGTCCGCCAGCAGCTCGGACTCGGCGACGTCCTGCGTGCCGATCAGGATCGGGCGCCCCGTCCGGTGGATCTCCTCCACCTTGGCGACGAGGGCGTCCTCCTTCTCCTCACGCGTGGCGTACAGGAGCGAGCCGTGGTCCTCGCGGACGTTCGGCTTGTTGGAGGGAACGACCGCCACCTCGAGCTCGTAGAACTCGCGCAGCTGCTCGGCGACGCTCATGGCGGTACCGGTCATCCCGGCCAGCGTGGGGTAGCGCAGGACGAGGGACTGGACCGTGATCGAGTCCAACACCTCTCCGGTCTCGCTGACCGCGACCTTCTCCTTGGCCTCGACCGCCGCCTGGAGGCCGTCGGGCCAGCGCTGGAGGAGGGCGATCCGCCCGCGGGACTCGTTGATGAGCCGCACCTCGCCGTCGCGCACCACGTAGTGCACGTCGCGCTGGAGCAGCACGTGCGCGTGCAGGGCCAGGTTGACCTGGGGCAGCACGGAGGTGTCGTCCTCGGAGTACAGGTCCACGCCGCCCAGGGACTTCTCGACCGCGTCGATACCGGCGTCGGTGAGCTGGACGTTGCGTCCCTCCCCGTCGACCTCGTAGTGCAGGCGCGGCTTGAGGCCCCGTACGACGTCGGCCATCTCGACGTCGGCGGCCACGGCCTCGGCCGCACCGGCCAGGACCAGGGGGACGCGGGCCTCGTCGACGAGCACGGAGTCCGCCTCGTCGATGATGGCGACGTGGGGTTCGGGCACGACCCGGTCGTCGACGTCGGTCACCATGCGGTCGCGCAGAACGTCGAAGCCGAGTTCGCTGACGGCCGCGTACGTGACGTCGCAGCCGTAGGCCTCCTTGCGCTCGTCGACGGTGGACTCCTCGCTGACGGAGCCGACCGTGACTCCGAGCATCGCGTAGAGGGGGCCCATCCACTCGGCGTCACGCCGGGCGAGGTAGTCGTTGACGCTGAGGACGTGGACCCGCTTGCCGCGCAGGGCGAACCCGGCGGCGGCGAGGGTACCGGCGAGGGTCTTGCCCTCACCGGTGGCCATCTCGGAGACGTGGCCGTCGAGGAGGGCCATCACACCGAGCAACTGCACGTCGAAGGGGCGCTCGTCGAGGGTGCGCCGGGCGGCCTCACGGCCGACCGCGCACAGACTCACGAGGTCACTCTGGGAGTAGGGAAGCTCGGCGTAGCCGAGGTCGATGGCCTTCTCCGTCAGCTCGCCATCGCTGAGTTCTCGCAGACCCTCCTCTTCGGCCTCGATCGCCGGCAGGAGCTTGGTATAGGGCCGCAGGTCCACCGCACCGGGCTTGCCCAGTAGGCGGCGGACGCTTTCCGCCATTCGTCCGAACACCACGCCAGGGTAACGCCGGACACAAGCGAATGGTTCCTCTCGGGTACCAGCTTGTCGGCTCCAAGGGGGACAGAACACCCAGGACCAGCGACTCGTGCGCAACCCCGGTGGGCCCGCTCAGTTCACCAGCTGACGCTGGTGGCGCTGTCGCGCCTCCAGAGCCATCCCGTGCTTGACGAGGGTGACCAGGACCTTGACCACGGACCTGCGGTCGCGCGCGTCGCAGTAGACCACGGGCACGTCGGGGGTCAGGTCGAGGGCGTCGCGCAACTCGTCGGCGCTGTACGCGGCCTCGGGATCGAACTCGTTGACCGCCACGACGAAGGGCAGCCGGTACTGCCGCTCGAAGTAGTCCAGTGCCTGGAAGGTGTCCTCCAGCCGCCGGGTGTCCGCGAGGATCACCGCGCCCAGGGCGCCCCGGACGAGGTCGTCCCACATGAACCAGAAACGCTGCTGGCCGGGCGTGCCGAACAGGAACAGGGTCAGGTCGGTGTCCAGGGAGATACGACCGAAGTCCATGGCGACCGTGGTGGTGGTCTTGTCCGGGGTGTGCGAGAGGTCGTCCACACCAGCACTGGCCGCGGTCACGGCGGCCTCGGTGCGGACCGGGGGGATCTCCGACACAGCCCCGACGAACGTGGTCTTGCCGACCCCGAAGCCCCCGGCGATGATGATCTTGGTGGACAGCTCACTGGGTGCGTGGACGTTGTTCGTACTGTTAGCTGAGTGGATCACTGTTAGTCCTAGCGAGAGTGCCGGGCCTGCACGGACGGACGGCGCACACGACCCGGGCTGGAGGGGCACGGCGATCCCGGGTTCCGAACTCACGGGAAACGACCGCTACTGGAACCTAACACCGGACAGCAGTGGAATCCGGGGTTTCGACACAGTGCGGGAAGACGTCACATCCCCGACCACAGCGCCCATGCGGGTCGAAACGCAGCAGAAGGGCCACGAGGGTGGATGTCCACCTCGTGGCGAGGAGTCCGTCGTGTCCGACGGACCGTAGTCAGACAAGCACACTCCTGTACCCCGGCAGGTTGACTTTACGACATTGTGAGCGGCCATTTTCGGCCGCTTTCGGCCGCGCCGATCCCTGTCCGGCACCGGCCCCGCCATCTACGGTGGAGAGCAGGGCACCCGCCTGAGCGCGGTCGCAACGACCTCCTGGCACGAGGACGTGACCACCACGGGACCCTGGCGGCGCCCAGGGGCGCACGGCCGACCCCGACGTCTCGCTCTTCGACGTCGGCCCGGCCGCACACCCCACCGACGGGCGCCCACAGCCCCACCGGCCCACAACCGTCCACGTGGGCCGGTGGGTGTGGTGGCTGTGTTTTCTTTGCACCTCCGCTTCGCTTCGGTGCGTGTTCGGCGCCTTTGCAGAGGGATTCTTCGTCGTCGTCCACGCCTGACGCTCGTTCCTCGCTAGCGGCTCGACTCCTCCTGCAGAACCCTCTCCGGCGCTCGAACGGGTACCCCCCAGTGGCAAAGATGTACGGGTGAGGCTCACACCCGCGAGGGGGCAGGGCAGCACACCGGCTGTGGCTGAGCCGCGCAGTCGGCACTCCGTCAGTGGCTGGGGCGCACGCACGGACGGGACTCCACCTGAGCGGGCCCCTGGGTGCGGCTCGGGTGCGTAGGATGGACGGGCACCCTCCCCCTGCGGCGACGGCCGCGGTCCGGGTCGAGGGGCGCCTTCCCGAACACGCCGCACACTCCCAAGGGAGCCGAGAACCCCACATGTCCGATCAGCGCGTCGTCCGCCCCACTCCCATCAGCGGTTTCCCCGAATGGACCCCACAGGTCCGGGCCGTGGAGCAGCGTTGGCTGGACCATATCCGCGCCGGGTTCGAGTCCTTCGGCTTCGCGTCCGTGGAGACCCCCTCCGTGGAGAACCTGGACGTGCTGATGGCCAAGGGCGAGACCTCCCAGGAGGTCTACACGCTGCACCGGCTCCAGGCCGACGCCAAGGACGACTCCGACGCCAGGCTCGGTCTGCACTTCGACCTGACCGTGCCCTTCGCCCGGTACGTCGCCCAGCACTTCAACGAGCTGACCTTCCCGTTCAAGCGCTACCAGACGCAGCGCGTCTGGCGCGGTGAGCGCCCCCAGGAGGGCCGCTTCCGCGAGTTCACCCAGTGCGACATCGACGTCATCAACGTGGACTCGGTGCCGCTGCACTTCGACGCCGAACTGCCCCGCATCGTGCACCGGGTGCTCAGCGGGCTGGACATCCCGGCATGGACCCTCAACGTCAACAACCGCAAGGTGCTCCAGGGCTTCTACGAGGGGCTCGGCGTCAAGGACCCCATCGCGGTGATCCGCGCCGTGGACAAGCTCCACAAGATCGGTGACGACGGCGTCCGCGAGATCCTGGAGGGCGAGGGCCTGACCACCGAGCAGATCGACCCCTGCCTGGCGCTGGCCCGGATCAGGGGCGCCGGTGTCGTCGAGGAGGTCCGGGCGCTCGGTGTGGTCTCGGAACTGCTGGAGGAGGGGCTGGAGGAGCTCGCCTTCGTCCTGAACGACCTCGCCGACCTGCCCGAGGGCAGCGTGGTCGCGGACCTGTCCATCGCGCGCGGCCTGGACTACTACACCGGGACCGTGTACGAGGCTTCCTTCGACGACGACCCCGGATACGGCAGCATCTGCGCCGGTGGCCGGTACGAGAACCTCGCCGGGCAGTTCATCCGCAAGCGGCTGCCGGGTGTGGGCATCTCCATCGGCCTGACCCGCATCTTCGCCAAGCTGGTGGCGGAGGACCGGATCGAGGCGGGCCGGGTCTGCCCCACGGACGTGATGGTCGTGGTGCCCAACGCCGAGCGTCGCGCCGACGCCCTGCGCACGGGTGAGCTGCTGCGGGAGCGCGGGTTCAACACCGAGGTGTTCCACTCCACCGCCAAGGTCGGCAAGCAGATCCAGTACGCCTCCAAGAAGGGCATCCCCTTCGTGTGGTTCCCGCCCTTCGAGGAGGGCGGCGAGCACGAGGTCAAGGACATGGCCAAGGGTGAGCAGGGCGCTGCCGACCCGGCCGTGTGGTCCCCCGCCACTTAGCAGGTTCTGGTCCGGCACGGGCGGTTTCCGACCTCCCGTGCCGGAACCGGCCATTCGCGAGACAGCCTCAGGGCCCGGGTGCGAGACTGGGACAGGCTGTACTCCGTGCCGTACCTCAGGCACGGGCCGATTGGTGTTCTAGTTATCGAGGCCATGTCTCCTCCTCGCCACAACCTGCCCCTGTCCGCTGGTGAGTTCATCCAGTTCGTCGGACGTGAACGCGACATCGTCGACCTGAGCCGCCTCATGGGCACGGCCAGGATGATCACGCTGACCGGCACCGGCGGAATCGGCAAGACGCGGCTCGCGCTCCACCTCGCCGAGCGCGTCCTGCGCCGGTTCCCGGACGGTGTGCGGTTCATCGACCTCAGCGAGGCCACCAACCGCGAACAGGCGCTGCGCGCGGTCGCGGCGGGCCTCCAGGCGGTCAACGGCGACTCCACGACGCTCATGGACGGCGTCATCACGGCGTTGCGCACCCAGCACCTGTTGTTGCTGCTGGACACCTGCGAGCACGCCGTGGGCCCCATGGGGGAGCTGTGCGAGGCCGTACTCCGGGACTGTCCCCGCGTCCGGATCCTGGTGACCAGCCGCCAGCCGCTGCACGTGCAGGAGGAGAACATCTGGCGGGTCCCGCCGCTCTCGCTGCCCGCGCGGCCCACACCGACCGATCCCTACGCGGCGGTCCCCGCGCCGATCCCCCGGCGGGACGCGCAGCGGTACGAGTCGGTGCGCCTGTTCCTCACCCGGGCCCACGCGGCGCGCTCCGGGTTCGAGATGACCCGCGAGAACTCGGGTTACGTGGCGGAGATCTGTCGCATGCTCGACGGCATGCCACTGGCGATCGAGCTGGCGGCGGCCCGGGTCCGGGTGCTGTCCGTCCAGCAGATCCTGCGCCGACTGGACGACCGTTTCCAGCTCCTGACCAGTGACGGCACCGGCCACCTCCCGGCACGCCAGCGGACCCTGCGGGCCGTGCTGGAGTGGAGCCACGACATGCTCAGCGACACCGAGCGGCTGCTGCTGCACCGGTTGTCCCTGTTCTCCACCTGGTACCTGGAGGCCGCCGAGGACGTGTGCTCGGGCGACGGCGTGGACCCCACGGACGTGCTCTCCCTGCACTTCTCCCTGTTGGACAAGTCCCTGGTGGTGATGGACGCCGAGGTCAACGGGACCGCGCACTACCGGCTGACCGAGACGGTGCGGGCCTACGCGGCCGAGCGCCTGGGAGCCGACAGCGACCGGCGCTGGGACCGCTACCTGCGGTTCACCGTGGGTCGGCTGGAGGAGGCGGCCAAGAGCTCCGCCACCTCGCAGACCTGGGACGAGTGGCTCGGGCGGCTGCGGATGTACGACCACCACCGGGAGAACCACTCCCGGTTGGTGGAGTGGGCGCTCTCACACGGCCGCGTGGACGACGCCCTGCGGGTGTGCGTGGCGCTGCGGGCCTACTGGCTGATGCGGGACCTGTCAGCGGAGGGCAGCAGGCTCCTGGAGCGGGTGCTGTCGCACCAGCCCGACGATCAGGCGCCCGTGCTGCGCGCCAGGGCCCTGGCCCTGCACGCGGAGCTGCGCCTGGACGTGGACCCCGCGCCCAGGGTCGAGAGCCTGGCCTCCTGCGCGCTGGAGTCCGCGCGGGCCTGCCGCGAACCCATCGCCGCCGCCTCGGCCCTGACCACCCTGGCGACGCTCACCATGCGCCTGGGTTCGCTGGAGGAGGGTGAACGGCAGGCGGCCCGGGCCCTGGACTGGGCGGGCCTGTCCGGTGATCCGATGACCGAGGCGAGCACCCGGGGCGTCCTGGCCGAGCTGGCCCGGCGGCGGGGCGCCACCGGGGAGGCCGTCGCTCACCTGGAGGAGAGCGCCGACTCCTCGCGGGGTCTGGGCGACCGCTGGAGTGAGGCGCGCGCCCTGTACGGACTGGGCACCATCGCCGCCGAGGCCGACGACCACGAGCGTGCCCGGGAGCTGTTCTCCGAGGCCCTGGAGGTCTTCGTCGAGCTGCCCTCCGACCCCTACGCCGCGAGGTGCGCCGCGGACCTGGGCCGCCTGCACCTGGCGACGCGGGACCCCCTGTCCGCCCGGGAGCCGCTGGGCCGGTGTCTGCGGGTGAGTTTCACCTCGGGTCGCCGGATCGCGGTGGCCGAGGCTCTGGAGGCCCTGGCGGAGCTGGCGCTGGCCGAGGAGGAGCCCACGCGGGCGGCGGCCCTGGCCGGGGTGGCGGCCGACCTGCGGACGGCGCTGGACCGGCCCTCGGCCGAGACCGTCCGGCTGCGGTCGGCAGTGGAGCGAAGAGTGGGGGCGGGACGGGCCACCGAGGCCTGGAACGCCTGGCGTCCGCTGCCGTTGGAGCAGGTGCGCGACCGGGCCCTGGCCTTTCCCCGCCCGCCCGCGCCCCAGCTGTCCGGGCCGGACTCGCTGACCCCACGGGAACGGGAGATCGCGACGCTGGCGGAGCGGGGGCTGTCCAACCGGGAGATCGCGACCCGTCTCACCATCAGTCAGGCCACCGCCGCCCGCCATATCGCGAACATCTTCAGAAAACTTTCGATTTCGTCGAGGACGCAGTTGACCGGCTGGGCCTCACCGAGAGAACCCGGCTGAATTCAGGGTGTTCGCACCGAAGCACTTGCACAGTGCGCGTGCACCCGCTAAACCAGAAAGTCCAAGCCACTTCGCCCACCTCGATGACGCAAGCCCCCGTCCCCCCTCGTATCCTCCGTGGTGAGAACACCCCCAACAGCCCCTACTTGTGAAGGCCATGGCACCTTTGACCGCGCCAGCGCGGCACAATCTCCCCCTGCCGGGCACCAGTTTCGTGGGTCGGGAGCGAGATCTCAGCGATCTGCTCCGCCTGCTCGGCTCCAGCAGGTCCGTCACCCTGTGCGGCGCGGACGGCATCGGCAAGACGCGCCTGGCCCTGCGCGTGGCCGAGCAGTCCACCGTCTCGTTCCCGGACGGGGTGTGGATCGCCGACCTCACCGACGTGCGCACCCCCTTGGAGGTGCACGCGCGCATCGCCGAGGCGGTGGGGGTGGTCGAGGAGCCCGGGCTGCCGCTCGGAGTGACCGTGACCGAGGCCCTGCGGGACCGCAGACTGCTGTTGGTGCTGGACTCCTGCGAACACATCGCGGACGAGGTGATCGCGGTCGGGGAGACCCTGCTCACGGAGTGCCCCGCCCTGTCGGTACTGCTGACCAGCGAGGTCCCGGTGCGGCTGACCGGGGGGACGGTGTGGCGGGTGCCCGCCATGGCCCTGCCGGTGGTCCCGCGCAACGCCCCTCCCCCGGACCCGGCCGACGCGGAGTCGGTGCGGCTGTTCCTGGACCGGGCCCGCGCCCGTGACCCACGGTTCACCGCGACGGGTCCGGAGCTGGACGCCGTGGCGACCCTGTGCGATCTGAGCGGCGGGGTTCCGTTGGGGATCGAGGTGCTGGGCGCCCGTGCCCCGGAGGAGGGCATCGCCGCGCTCACCGAGGGGCTCCGCGCGCATTTGGCCTCACCCGTGTTCCAGCCCGGACCGGGGCAGGCCGTCTCGCGCAGCGATGTGCTGCCCCTGGTGCTGGACTTCGTGTACCGGGGCCTGCCCGAACCCGAACGCGTGCTGCTGCGCCGCCTGTCGGTGTTCCGGGGCTGGGACCTGGAGCTGGCCGAGCAGGTGTGCGCCGATGAGTCGCTGCCCGAGTCGGCCATCCTGGACCTGCTGACGTCGCTGCTGGACCGTTCCCTGATCACCGTCACCGGCGAGTTCGAGGGCCGGGTGCGCTACCGGCTGCCCGAGGCGGTGCGCCGGTTCGCGCAGGAGCGGTTGGTCGCCTCGGGCGAGTCCGAGACGATCCAGGAGCGTCTGCTGACCCGCATGCTGAGTCTGGCGGAGGACCTGGGGCAGCGGCTGGAGTCGAGCCGGTCCATGCCGTGGTCCGAGCGGGACTCCGGGCGCCAACGGGTGATCGCCGAGTACGACACGCTTCGGTCGCTGCTGCGCTGGTCCCTCCAGAAGGGCGCGGCCGAACCCGGGCTGCGGCTGTGCGTGAGCCTGGTGGCCCACTGGGTGAGCCACAACAACTACTCCGAGGGCGCGCACTGGATGGACCGGCTGCTGGCGCTGGAGGAGACCGCGAAGGCTCCCTCCCGGGCGCGGGCTCTGGTCGGCCGGGCCCAGTTGGCACGTGTGCGCCGGGACCACGAACTGGCCCTGGAGGCTGGCGAGGAGGGACTGCGGTTGTGCCGGGAGGCCGGTGACGACGCGTTCGTGCGCACCTGCCTGAGCCTGCTGGCCCTGGTGGAGGTGCGTGAGCGCAACCTTGACCGCGCCTCGGTCCGGGTCGAGGAGGCCCTGCGTCTGTGCCGGGAGGCCGGTGACCTGTGGGGCGAGGCGATCGCCCTGGGCTGCCGGGCGGCCCTGGTGTGCCAGCAGGGCGACTACCCCACCGCCGACCACCACTACAACGCCGCACTCACGCTGCTGCGGGGCATCGACCACCGCTGGGGGGTGGGGGTGACCCTCATGAACCAGGCCCGCGCAGCGGAGACGAACGACGACCTGATCACCGCCGACCGCTGTTACCGGGAGGCACTGGACACCCAGCGGCTGATCGGTGCGGTGTCCGAGGAGGCGCGCTGTCTGGCCGGGATCGGCCGGGTGGCGCACGCGCAGGGTCACACCAGTCAGGCCTACGACTACCTGAGCGAGGGGCTGCTGCTCAGTCACGCCAGCGGCCAGCGGGCCGAGGCGGCCCGGAGCCTGGTGTCCCTGGCCCGGGTGGCGTTCGGATCCGGGCTGCGCGAGCCCGCCTGCCGCCTGGCAGGCGCCGCCACCGCGCTGCGCTCGCGGATCGGGCTGGCCGAGCCGGAGGCCCCGTGGCCGTTCACGGACGAGGAGCGGGGCCGTCGGCGCCGTCGCCAGTTGGTGGTCTGGTGGGAACAGGGACACGCTCTGAGCCAGTTCGAGGCGGTGCGTGAGGCGGAGCTGTTGGCCGAGGAGAGCCGTCGCCCGACCCCGCGGCGCCGTACTCGTCCCCAGCCCCCGGCCGCCCCCATGCTG